>VBFW01000164.1 GCA_005880525.1 Chloroflexota bacterium
ATCCTGATGCTCGGCGCGGTCGCGTTCTCGCAGAACCCGCCCACCACGCGCACCCTGACAGTGCCGCTCATATACCGGCTTGCTCCGAACCCAACGATCATCGTTATCAGCGGGCCATCGACCGTCAACGTCACCTTCTCCGGATTGGCGGACGTGATCGGACCGGTGAGGCCGGACAACATCACTGCGTTTGCGGACGCTACGACCGCGAAAGCTGGGCCGGCTGTCAGGCTCGATGTGAGTGCCTCCTCCACCATATTCGGCGTTAACGTTTCCAATCCCGCTCCAATCGTGGTCAGCATCGATCAGCTGAAGACAGTGGAGGTGCCTGTCGAGGTGTTGATCCCGCATGTCGACCCCGGCTGGACCGTCACCAAAACGGTGGCCAGCTGTCCGCCCCATCCCAGCCCGTGCAAGGTGCATTTCAGCGGACCGGTCTCCTGGGAGAACCAGGTACGCGCGATCGTGACCTACACGGCGCCGATCAACTTGAATTCCCAGGATTCCCAGAACTGGCCGATCAGGCTCCAGAACAACTCCGGCCAGATCAATCTGGCACGCCAGACATACCCTCAACTGGGCTTGGATGTTGCATCAGTAGCCGTTCACATAGAGGCTCAGCAGGGGTCGTCGTCCACCACGGTGCCACTTGTAGCCGCCGCGCCGGCACAACCGCCGCCGCCCCAGTATCAGCTCATCGGGATCACGGTCAGCCCGGCCTCGGTCGTGATCAGCGGAGATCCGGCCACGCTGAGCAAGATCCAGCGGATTACTCTGCCCGCTGTTGACCTGAGCGGCGCGACCTCCACGGTCCAGGACCATGTCAGCATTCCGTATCCGGACAACGTCAGCGGGAGCCCGGCGACAGCCACGATCACGTTCATCATCCAGCGCAATCCGAACGTGACACCTAGCCCATAACGTAACCGGACATTCGTCCCATCCGTTCAAAAGCAGCACCGGTCAAACTAGGCCCACGGGAGTTACTTAGAAACAAGAATGTGCGGAATCATCGGTTACCTGGGCGGCCAAGAGGCTACGCCTATTCTCATGGACAGCCTGAAGCGCCTCGAGTACCGGGGTTATGACTCGGCCGGGGTAGCCGTACTGGAGACGCCAAGGCCCGGCTCACTAATCCGGACCAGCGTCACCAAGTCGGAAGCCAAGGTCGACGACCTCATCACCAAGCTCAAGGCAGGAATGCCTTCGGGCCACCTCGGCATCGGGCACACCCGCTGGGCGACCCATGGCAAGCCGACGTACATCAACGCGCACCCGCACACCGACTGCAAGGGCCAGATCTACGTCGTGCACAACGGCATCATCGAGAACTTCGCCGAGCTGCGCCGAGAGCTGCAGGCGAAGGGCCACGAGTTCACGTCTGAGACCGACACCGAGGTCGTGCCACACCTGATCGAGGCTTACTACAAGGGCGACTTCCTTGCGGCAGTGCGAGCTGCTCTCAAGCGCCTCAACGGTGCGTACGCAATGGCCATGTTCTCGACTGAGGATCCCGATCTTCTGGTCGGGGCGCGCCTGAACGCGCCCCTGGTGGTGGGTCTCGGCGATGACGAGTACTACATCGCTTCGGACATCACTGCGATCATCCCGTACACCAAGCGCGTCCTCGTGCTCGGTGAAGGCGAGGTGGCCGCGGTGACGCCGCTCGGGGCTGAGGTCTCCACGCTCGACGGCACGACCGTCAAGCCGAAGCTGGTGCACGTCGACTGGGACGTGAGCCAGGCCCAGAAGGGCGGCTACCCGCACTTCATGCTCAAGGAGATCCACGAGGCGCCCGAAGCAGTGGCGAATGCCATGCGCGGCCGCCTGACAGATGACGGTGTGGTTTCCTTCCGCGAGTTCTCGCCCGCCGACGAGGACCTCGCGCGGTTGCGAGAAGTGCTGCTGCTCGGCATGGGAACCTCTCGGCACGCGGCGGTGCTGGGTGAGCTCGCGATCGAGGACTGGGCGGGCATACATGCGCGTGCGGTGGACGCCGCGGAGTTCCGCTACCGGCGGCCGACCTTCGGCCGCGACGCGCTTGCCGTGGTCATCACGCAGTCGGGCGAGACCGCGGACACGCTGGCCGGCATGAGGCTGGCTAAGGACCGCGAAGCCCTGACCGTGGCCGTGACCAACGTGTTTGCCAGCTCGGCCGCCCGCGACGCGGACGGCGCGATCTACCTGCACTCCGGTCCCGAGATCGGTGTTGCCTCGACGAAGACCTATCTCGCGCATGTCGTGAGCCTTTACCTGCTGGCCATGCGGCTGGCGACGGCTCACGGTCGTGTCTCGTTGGAGCGCAAGCAGGAGCTGGTGGCCTCGCTTCGCGAGCTGCCGGACCAGGTCCGAGGCATCCTCGAGCGTGAGAAGGAAATCGCGTCTCTGGCGCACAAGTACAGCCGGTACCGCAGCTTCCTTTACACCGGACGCGGTTTCGGCTTCCCGGTCGCCCTCGAGGGCGCTCTGAAGCTCAAGGAGATCTCCTACATCCACGCTGAGGGCGTTTCGGGCGGCGAGCTGAAGCACGGCCCCATCGCCATGCTGGACAAGAACTTCCCGGTCGTCGCCATCTGCACGGCCGGGGCCACGAGCGAAAAGATGGTCAACAGCGTGCACGAGATCGTCGCTCGCGACGCCCCGGTGCTCGCGCTGGTCACCGAAGGCGACACCTCGCTCGACGGCGTGGCCACCGACCTGTTCACCATCCCGCGCACCGAGGAGGCCGCCGCAGCGATCCTCAACTCGGTGGTGCTGCAGCTGTTCGCGTACCACGTCGCAGTCGAGCTAGGCCAGAACGTAGACCAACCCCGCAACCTGGCCAAAAGCGTCACGGTCGAATAGCCCTGTCCCTCCCCACCATGTGGGGAGGCTAGATTTGTCCCTCCCCACCGTGTGGGGAGGTTAGGTGGGGGCGTCGAATCTAGATCTTGCGCGGACGTCGCATCTCGCCACACTCGCTACCTTTAGCGCAATGCAGCGCATCGGGGTGGACGCGGTCTCGGTGGAGCGAATCTCGCTTGCCGTCAAGCGCTCCGGAACCGGCTTTCTGACCAGGGTATATACGCCCGCCGAGCTCGCCTACTGCGCCGGCAGCGCCGAACGCCTGGCCGGCCGGTGGGCCGCCAAAGAGGCAGTCATCAAGTGCTTCGACGGCACCGGCATCTGCTTTCCGCGCAAGCGCATCGAGGTCCTTCCCGGACCGCTCGGCGCGCCTCGCGTCAAGCTCCTCGGCGGCGAAGCACGCGGCGCTCACGTCGAGGTGAGCATCACTCACCACAGCGGGCTGGCCGTGGCCACATCCCACCTCGAGATGCCTGAGGAAACCATGGCCGACCTGCTGCCCGCGCCGGACGCGGTCGTGCTGCCGGCCAGGCCGAAAGACGCTCACAAAGGCACGTTCGGCACGGTGGTGGTGATCGCCGGCAGCCTCGGTCTCACGGGCGCCGCGTACCTGGCGTCTACAGCGGCCGCGCGGACCGGCGCCGGACTGGTGAGATTGCTAATCGCCGAGTCGATCTACCCGATCCTCGCGACCAAGGTCACAGAGGTCATGGCCACGCCGGTGCCCGAGGTCGCGCCCGGCGTCATTGGGCACGCGGCGCATGACAGCGTGATGCGCAACATCGTCGGCGCGGAAACGCTCGTCATCGGCCCCGGCCTCGGCCGGGACCGCTCGACAGGGAGGCTCGTCGTCGACCTCGCGATGCACGCCGAGTGCGCGATGGTCATCGACGCAGACGGCCTCAACGCGCTGGCCGACTCGCCTCGCAGCAAGCGCAAGCTCGGTCCGCGCCGCATCCTCACGCCGCACCCGGGCGAGATGGCTCGCTTGACCGGCAAGACCATCGAGCAGATCGCAGCCGACCGGCAGGGTGCCGCGCGCAAGGGCGCCAAGGAGTGGGGGGCGGTCATCGTGCTCAAGGGCGCGAAGACCGTCGTCGCCCACCCCGATGGCCGATGGAGCGAGGACCCGCACGAGGTGCCCGCGCTTGCCACGGGCGGCACGGGCGACGTGCTCGCCGGCGTCATCGGTGCGCTCGTTGCGCAGGGCCTAGACGCCTTCACCGCCGCGGTGACAGGCGTGTACATCCACGCCGCGGCCGGCAGGCGCCTGGCGCAAAAGCTGGGAGACAGCGGACTGCTTGCGGGCGACCTCCTCGCCGAGATACCGCTCGTGATGAACGCGCTCCGGCAGGGCGGGCTCTGAACAGCCAGCTCCGCTGGGCTGACATCCATCTAAAGGCCATCCGCGCCAACGCGGCCCGCATCCTCGAGCACCTGCCCAAAGGCACTCACCTCTTCGCGGTGGTGAAGGCCAACGCCTACGGGCACGGCGCCGTCAAGGCTGCGCGTGCCGCGCTCGACGGAGGCGCCACCAGGCTCGCCGTTTCCACACTCGCCGAGGCGAGGGAGCTGATCGGGCTCGTGCCCGCCGAGCACATCCTCGTCATGGGCGGCCTCGTGCCGGCGCAGGCGGGGGCCGCGGCCGCGTCCGGCTGCGCCATCGGGTTGTCGAGCCTTGCCATGGCGGAGGCGATGAACCAGACCAATGAAGTGGTGCCGGTGCACCTGAAGATCGACACTGGCATGGGCCGTTACGGCTGCGCGCCCGAAGACGCGCCGGCGCTGGCCAGGTACATCGAGGAGTCGGCAGGCTTGAGGCTCGACGGCACCTGGACGCACTTCGCGTCGGCCGACACCGATGCCCAGATGACGCGCAAGCAGTTCGAGCTGTTCGCGGAGACGCTGGCGTCGCTCGGCGCTGATCCGGGGGTGCGGCATGCGTGCAACTCCGCGGGCGCGAGAAGCTTTCCTGAGTACGCTCTCGATGCGGTTCGCTGCGGCATCGCGCTCTACGGCTGCGAGTGGCCGGGCATGGCACAGGCCATGACGCTGCAGTCAGTCGTCACGCACCTCAAAACTGTGGATGCAGGAGCGACGGTCGGCTATGGAGCCACCTGGCGCGCG
>VBFW01000220.1 GCA_005880525.1 Chloroflexota bacterium
CAGCCAGATCCTCGACCACGTCTGGCACTACGACTTCGGCGGGGACGCGAGCGTGCTCGAGACGTACATCAGCTACCTGCGGCGGAAGATCGACCGCCAGGGGCCACCGCTCGTGCAGACGGTTCGCGGCGTCGGTTACGTCCTCCGCGCCCCGCGAACATAGACATGACCCGTTCTCTGAGCGGGCGCCTGCTCATCGGCATCGTCTCCCTGGTCGCGGTCGGGCTGCTCGTCGCCGACGTGGCGACTTACACGGCGCTCCAGACGTTTTTGATCGGCCGCGTCGACGTGCAGCTGTCGACAGGCCACAACGCAGCCGTGGCGGGCCTTGGCGGATCGCCCCAGGGCAACGGCCCCCCGGCTGGATCCACCTTCCCAGCCGACACGATCATCGAGCGGGTCCAGGCCGACGGAACTGTGCTCGACGCCAGGCGCCTGTCCTTTGGGGGCACATCCTCATCGTCGGCACTGCCGGTGCTGCCGAAGCCGCTGCCCAGTGGAACCGAAAAAGATCCCGCCGTGCAGACGCTGAATGGGATCAACGGCGTCAGCCACTACCGAGCCGCGATCTGGCCCGAGGACTCGTTCCGCGGCGAATACGTCGTCCTGGCGATCCCGCTCCTCGACGTTGAGTCGACTCTTGGTCAGCTGCTCCAGCTCGAGGTCCTCATCAGCTTCGGCGTCGTGGCCGCGACCGCGGTGCTCGCCCTGATCATCATCCGCATCGGCCTGCGGCCGCTGCGGCGCATGGCCGGCGTCGCGCAGGACATCGCGGCGGGTGACCTCACCCGGAGGGTTGAGCCCGCGACTCAGGACACCGAGATCGGCCGCCTGGGCATCGCCCTGAACGGAATGCTGAGCCAGATCGAGGCAGCCTTCGGCGAGCGCACGCGGTCCGAGCAGCGGCTCCGCCGCTTCATCGCCGACGCGTCACACGAGCTGCGCACGCCGCTCACCTCCGTCCGCGGCTACGCGGAGATGCTCAGGCGCGGTGCGCAGGAGTCGCCGGAGGACGCATCGATCGCCCGGCGGCGGATCGAGGAGGAGTCCGTGCGGATGTCCTTGATGGTGGACGACATGCTGGTGCTGGCCCGGCTCGGCCAGGGCCGGCCACTGGAACGAGTGCCCGTCGACCTGCAGTCGATCGCCCGCGATGCGGTCGCAGACGCTCACGCCGTCGCACCTCAGCGCTCCATCACCCTCGACGCCCGTGCGCCAGTCGTGATCACAGGCGACGACACGCGCCTGCGCCAGGCGGTTGGCAACCTCATGCGCAACGCGCTGGTCCACACGCCGAACGCGACCGCGATCGAGGTCGCTCTGGAGACTCATGACGGCGTGGCGACGATGTCGGTCGTCGACCATGGGCCGGGTCTCAAGCCGGACGACGCGGGCCGCGTCTTCGAACCCTTCTACCGCGCCGACGCGAGCCGCAGCCGCGACAGCGGCGGCGCCGGCCTTGGCCTGTCCATCGTGGCTGCGGTCGTCGACGCCCACGGCGGCCGCGTCAAGGTCAGTGAAACCCCCGGCGGCGGTGCGACCTTCGAGGTCGCGCTGCCCATTGCGAAGGCATGAAAAAAGCCGGCGGCACGTCGCCACCGGCCATTTCTTAACTTGATTACCTACTCGCCGCTCGCCTTCTTGTAGTCAGGCTCCTCGAGATCTTCGTCCGCCCCAGAACCCTGCATGGGTTCCGCGGCGTGCATCTCGGCCTTGTGCTTGTCGAGCGCCGCCTCGGTGTCGAACTCTTCGTCACAAACGTCGCACTTCAATCCGCAATCCTCCTTTGGGTTGGCGTTTCCCATGAGGCGCCAAGCCCTTTCGGGCCAGCGCCTCAACTAAGCAACGTGTTGGAAGCGCCGGCTACCGAGACTGGTTACGCCTGCGGCCTCTCCTGCCGGCTGCGCTGCTCGCGCAGCGTCTCCAGCCGTACCGCGGCGTCGACGCGGTCCCACAGCCGCCAGTCGGCCTCGGACCTCCAGACCTGGTCGAGCAGCGACTCCCACTGCGTGCGCAGGTCAGGCACGTCGCTGCGTGACCGTTCTCCCTTTCCCTTGAGCATTTTCGTCATAACTCCTACAGCGAAAACGTTCACGTCGAATTGCGCGGCTACTACGTATGCGGTGAATTTTTTGGTGCGGATATCGGTGCTAGCGCTTGTCCCACACCGGTGCCGCCGTCGCGTCCAGCCCCACGTTCTGCGTGATGGGACGCGCCGCGGAGGGCGAAGGCGACGTGTCGGCAGGCACTGTCCACAGCTGGAAGGTCCCGCCCTGCTGCACTGGCGCGAGGAACGCGATGGTCTGGCCGTCGGGAGAGAATGTCGGTGACGCCGACAGCTGGCCCTGCATGAGCACAGCTTCCGGCCCGATGGTGCCGTTCACCGCGTCGAACGTCGCGAGGACCAGCTCCGTGGACTGCAGCTGGCCGTGCCGGCAGACCATCGCGATGCTCGTGCCGTCTGGCGACAGCGCCGGTTGCGCGCAGTCTTCCTCGGGTTTGGTCAGCGGTGTGCCGGGCGCCCCCGGCCGCGTGGTGAGCCAAACCTGCGAATGCACTGCCGACTGGTCGTCGATCGAGTACTTGGTGTAGACGAGCCCGCCGTCGCGTAGGGGGACGGGGTCGGTGTCGCCGCCGGTGTACTGGTTGGGCACCGTCCACACCAGGTCTCGACCGGACCCGCCGGCCGGCACTGACAGGATCGTGAGGTCGACCTCATACGTGCCTGGCGCCTTGTCGTCGTAGGCGAAGAAGATCCGCGTGCCGTCGGCGCTGAATCGCGGCAAGAACGCCCAGTGGTTGCCCTCGACGGACGATGACTGCAAGTGCGTGAGCTGCTGCACGACGCGACCCGAAGCGGTCAGCAGATATACGTCGGAGTAGTTCAGGTGCCGCTGCACCGCGACGAGCTGCGTTCCGTCAGGCGATGATGACGGCTGCGTCCAGCCGGCGTCTTCGGTGAGCTGGGTGAAGGTGCCGTTCTGGAAACGGTAGATCGCGCCTCCCTGCGCGACGAACATCTTGCCCGGCAACGCCTGGGCGTAGGTCGACGTCGGCTTCTGAACATGCGAGCCGTCCGACTTCAACATCCCCGCGATTCGGTAAACGCCGAAGGCGAAGCCGACCATCGCCAGCAGAAGCACGGCGTAGGTGACCGCCTTCATTGCGGGAAGTACTGACTGACGAGCGGGAGGATCTGGCCCCAGTTGGGGTACACGACCGACTGGTCGCCGGCCCATCCCTCAGAGGTGTAGGGCGGACCCAGCAGGATGCGCTTGATGTGATCGCTGTCGAACTTGTCCAGGACCGAGTACAGCTGCCGCGCGCGCTCGAGGCTGATGCTCGTCTTCACCTCGCCATTGAGCGCGCCGGCGATGTCAGGGAAGTCGGCCAGGTTGATGTGCTTCGACTGGGCTTTCATCGCGAGGAGCAGCTGCTGCTGTCGCTCCGAGCGCGCGAAGTCGCCGCGCAGGTCGCCGTGACGTGAACGGACGTACTGGAGGGCGTGCACGCCGTCGAGATGAACAGGACCTGGCAGCAGGGCGACGCGGTAGTAGCCGTAGGGACTTGATGTGTTGATGTCGGCGGGATAGAAATCGTCCATCACGGGATTGGTGACCACCAGGTTCACGCCGCCGAGCGAGTCGATGACCTTGATCAGGCCCGCGAGGCCTATCCATATGTAGTCGTCGATGCGAACGTGGAAGTTCTGCTCCACGGTGGCGATGGTCGCCTGCACGCCGCCGGCCTGATAGGCGGTGCTGATCTTGCCCATGTAGCGCTGCCCTTCGATGGGGGTCCACAGGTCGCGCGGGATCGACATCATCGTCGCCTGCTTGTCGACGGGATCGACGCGGACGAGGATCATCGACTGCGTGTTGAACTGATCGCCCGCGAACTTGGAGTCGTCGTCGGATCCGAGCAGCAGGACGGTAAATGGATCGGTGGGACCGGACACCGGGTTGATCAGCCCGCCTCCCGACGTCACGATCGGCGTCGAGGCGGATTGAAACAGTGGCAGGAAGTAGGCCGTCAGCCCGATCAGGCCGGCCAGCAGGAAGCCCACGATGATGCGCGTGGGTCTCGGGAGCGGTAGGGCATGTCGCCCATCGAGCAACCGCTGTCCCCGCGCCGAAAATTCACTCATGTCGGCGGAAGCTCAACTGAATTGCAACGCGCAGGCCTTCTGAAAGCCCCTGCGCTGACCCGGTACCGTATTTCGTGCAAGCGTTGAGAAAGGGGTGAGATGAAGAGCGACCGAATTCGGCCCGGCCGTGTATTCACGCTGAGATAGGAGCTACCAAACTTAGACCCACGCGACGACTGTCTTCGGGCCTGCTTGGCCTGCTGGTGTGCGCCCTCTTGCTCGGCGGCGAGGCACCCTCCGCGCCGCCGCCGCCTGCGCCGCTGGTCGGCTTCAGCTACAGCCCGATCATCTCCACCTACCTGAATCGGGACCCGGGCGCCGACCTCGCCACCCTGCTCACCAGGACGAACCCTGACCTCGTGCGGCTGCCCGTGTACTGGGATCTCACCCAGCCCAGCCCGGGCTTGCTCGATTTCACAGTGACCGATCAGCTGCTCGAAGTAGTCGCCGACCATAACCTCGCGTCACCGCGGCCGACCCGCGTGATCCTGACCGTCGGCGCCCGCAACTTCCTCTTTCCAGAGCTTCACGCGCCCGCGTGGGCTGGGCCGCGCCAGCAGCCCGAGCTCGGCCTGGCGCAGCAAGGCAGCGACTATCGCGCGTACTTCAACGCGACGCTCCTGCGCTACCGTGCGTCGCCGCTGCTCTACGCGTGGCAGATCGAGAACGAGGCGTTCGACTACGTGGTGAACGAGACCACTGGCGATGACCAGATCGCTCCCGAGCAGATGGCGTGGGAGATCTCCCAGGCGCATCGGCTCGACCCGAGTCACCGCGCTGTGACGACCACATTCGACGGGTGGAACGTGATGGTCGACTGGCTGCAGACGAATTTCGTGTCATTGCTCGACGGCCTCCGGGGTTACCCGAGCGGACACCCTGCGGCCACGCTGCAAGCCGGTGACGCGCTTGGCCTCGATCTCTACGTCGACGGTCCTTCGACGCCGTTCCGGTTCGCGTCCGTGGCGCTGCGGACGTCCTGGAAGGCGGAGGCGATCCGCTACTGGTCGGCGCTGGCGGAGGCGCAGGGCAAGCAGGTCTGGCTGACCGAGATGCAGGCGCAGCCCTGGGCGTTAGACCCTGGCGATTTCACCACCGACAACCTCCTGGTGAGCGCGAAGGTCTACCGCAACGCGCCGCTTCAGGTGGTGCTGCTCTGGGGGGTCGAGACCTGGCTGGCCGACCCGGCCTGGATGGAAGCCGCGACGCAAGCGATGGGGATCCTCAGGAGCCCGTCTGCAATCCCCGCTCCATCGCGATGATCGTGTTGAGCCACTCGAGGGCGCCGCGTTCGACCGGCCTGCCCTGGGCGAGCCCGTCCCGCATGTCGTAGAGCCGGTCGCTCTGCGTGAAGCCCTCCTGGTTGAGGCGGACCACGATCGCCCCGACGGTGATCGAGACCCGCCCGCGGATGTAGGTCAGGCTGTCAGGGGTCCCGTCCGCGGAGATCT
>VBFW01000221.1 GCA_005880525.1 Chloroflexota bacterium
TCGGCCCATTCTAGGGACCCTCCAACTCGAATTCAACCCGAGTTCAGGAAGCATCCGATTTTTGGGGTCCCAAATCACCATGGAAAGTCGTGAGAAATGAGGGCTCAAACGCGCTTCGCGCAGCCTCGTCATAGAGGACAAATCGCACCTCTGACGGCTCCCATCCGTCGTGAAGCGCGCGGCTCAGGCACGTCGCCATGATGCGCGCGCATTCGTCCAGCGGAAAACCTGCGATGCCAGTGCCCACCGCCGGCACTGCGACTGTCTCGAAGGCGCTGCGACGGGCAATTTCAAAAGTTGCGGTCATCGATGCTTGCAGCGACGTCGCGGTCGTGCGTCCGCCCAGCGCCATGCTCGCGGCGTGGATGACGTGGCGCGCCTTCAGCTGCCCGCCGCCCGTGATTGCGGCCTCGCCGACGCGGACCGGCCCATGCGCGGTGCATTCGTCCTGGATCGACGGACCGCCGCGCCGCCTGATGGCGCCCGCCACTCCACCTCCCAGCACGAGGTCGTTGTTGGCGGCGTTGACGATGGCGTCGACGTCCTGATCGGTCAGGTCGCCGACGGTGATGACGATTCGCCGGGCAGGCATTCCATCACCTCCTCCACGCGCGAGTCCAGCTGCGCTCGCGTCGCTCGCGCGATGCTGCGCAGCCCGATGTCTTCGATTGTGATGGATGCGCACGCCACACCCCACGCCAGCGCTTCGCGGATGGCGCTGGGTTCACCGCCCGACACGAGCCAGTGCGCGAGCATCCCGGCTGCGGTCGCGTCGCCGGCGCCGGTGGTGTCGACGATGGGATGCGTACGCAGCGCGGGCACGTGCACCGATCCATCGCTCGTGTAGGCGGTAACGCCGCGCTCTCCAGCTTTCAGAACAAGACCCTCGAGCAACCACCGACGCCGGAACTCCTGCGGCTCGACGCCGCCCAGAGCAGCGAACTCCTCGTGGTTGCAGAAGTACCAGCGCGCACGGCGCAGTACGTCGCCCGCCTCGACAGGCTGAGCTCGCACGTACGACAGCATCGCGTCAGCCGCCAAAAGGCTGGAGCCGGCGAGCCCGGAGGCAACCTGCGCCTGCCGGTCAGGCCGCATCGAACCGGCGAAAGACCATCCCGAGTAGCCGGGCGGCAGCCCTGGTTGCCAGTGGTCGTAGATCGAGTCCTGGCTGCCGAAGTCGATGTTGCGGCCGCCCTCCTGGTGAGCTCGCCAACGGTAAGTCGGCGCGTCGATCACCTGCAGATGACTGAGCTCGACCGGCCGAGACCCGACCACCTCCTCGACCAGCGGCGCCTTATCCTTGCCCACCGGCGCGACGACCTGCACCGGCGTGATCAGGCTCGCCGCCAGTGCGAAATACAGCGCGGAGCCGCCCAGCTCGTTTTCGACGTGACCAAACGATCCGTCGAGCGTGTCGAGTGCGATAGATCCCGCGACGAGAAGTTCCGCGCTCACGCGCGCCGCGTGGTGCCGCTCGCAGAGGTGACGACATGCCGCGCCCGCGCCAGCTTCTCGAGGAAGTCGGATGGCCCGTCGTATTCGTCCATCTCCATCCAGCTGCGCCCGATCTCCTCGATCCCATGTGAGTCCGAGCCGGTGGCCCCCACCTTGCCAAGCTCTGCGGCCAGCTCGGCGGCGGCGCGATTCGCGCCAGGCTCGGCCCACGGGTTATATGTCTCGATGATGTCGATGCGGCCGGCCAGCTCGACGATGCGCTCGCTGCGGAAGTGCGATCGGTTGCGGTCGAGCGGATGTGGGATGTAAGTGAGGCCGCCCATCTTGTGGATCTGGTCCATGGCTTCCTCAGGTCGCAGGTAAGGCGGCACGCGTCGAGTGATGAAAAGGCCGATGACCTCACCCTCTCGTGTCTTCGCCTCTTCGCCGACGATGGTCAGCTCCGGAGCGAGCTTCGCCAGCTCGAGCGCGCCCTCGGCGGTGTTGTGATCGGTCAGCGCGATGCGGTCGAGGCCGCATTCGCGAGCGCGCTCGATCAGCGCGTCGAGCGAGGTGAAGCTGTCGTGCGAATAGCGCGAGTGGAGATGCAGGTCGACCCGCACGCGAACGAGTCTAAGAGACCCGGGTTGCCTCGCTGAGCTGCCGCCGGCGAGCACCGGCGAAAAGTGGGATCACGTCAGCCGGGCCGCGACTCTGGCAAGCCTGCTCCATGAGCGCCGCCTGCGCGTCGTAGATGATCTCCATCACCTGCGTCGGCCTGCGCAAGCGGCCGAGCCGCGCGGGCAATTCGGGATGGGCGTGACGCAGCACGACCATCAAGCGTGCGACCAGCCATCCAGGCACGATGCGCATCTCTTGCACCATGCACTCTTCGACCCAATAGAGCAGATCATCTGATTCGCGCAGCAAGCGCCGCGGAGTCATCGCCTGCTTGCGCCGTCGATGCCATCTGAAATGCTGGTCTTGCTCTTCGATCGTTTGCTGGAGCATTGAATACCCACTATATCAGCGGTTTCCCGCGCCACTTTTCATTTTCGCGGGGTAATAGAGAGTGCGCCAACCACCCGCTGCCGGAATCAGGTGCACCTGACGATCAAGCGTCCAGTCCTTCCACTGCTCGCGCACGCGATATCGCAACACCATCTGCGCGACGTTGCTGTACGTGCGCTCGTGGCGAATGTCGGTCCACGACTCCAGCACCTTCACGTTGAGCACCTGCACGTCGAGCAGCTCGGTGTCATCACCGAGGCGTGGAATTTCGCGGATGAACATCTCGCGCCCGCCCCAGGCGAGCTGCGCATCCTCGGCGATCATCTCCCACATCTCGTCGAAGCGGCCCTCGGCGTGCAGCTGCATGAAACGCATCTCGAATGTAGCCGGGGCGATCAACTCCGGGGCTGGGGGCAGGACGGGCTCGGCGGCGGCCATGCCGCGGCCAACCGGCGCCCGGACGAAGCGGTTGAAATCGTCCTCCGGCCAGGCCGTGAACTGCCCCATCAGGCGTGTCCGGAACGCCTTCAGGGCCGGCCACCTCCGAAATCGACGCATAAGGGTATTGACCATTGGGGCTAGATGTAGTGTGATTTCCCCAGACTGTATACAGAATGTGGGTAACTGGCAACTACAAGCGCCACCCGACCTGTAGCCGTCATTCGAGCTCCAGGGTGAGCTCGCCTCGTGGCGGGTGCGGCCGGCCCCGCCGCCTGCGCACCTGGAAGCTGACCGTCAGGCTCAGGCTGAGGCCGCGCTGAGCCCGTGCTGAGGATGGGAGTCGCGGGCTGGCGGGTGGGACCTCGCCCTCAGCCGACCGCGAGCCGGCGGACCATCGTGGCCACGCCCTCCAAGGGCACTCCCACCGGGCAGGCCGCGGACGCGGCCTCCCAATCGGGTTCCTCGCCATCGACGTCATCCGCAGCGTCACCCAGGCGCGAGTAGAGGCGCGCGTAGGAAGAAGCCAGGTCCGGTAGGCGCGTGCGCGCCAGCCGTCCCGCGGCGAAAGCGCACAGCCCGCAGTTGATGCATCCGATCAGCTGAGGGTGCTTCTCCTGTTCTTCAGGGGTCAGAGGCAGCAGCCCGTCCGCTGCGTACATCTCTAGCAGCGGCTTCAGCTGGGAGCGCGCCGGCGTCAATCGCCTGCGCGTGAGGTGCATGCCGTATGCGAGCGCGAGCTTGGCGAGCGAGTCCGTACGGCCCATTACACGAACAATCCTCGCGTCGCGCCCTGGACGAGCTCTTCCTGCG
Organism: Chloroflexota bacterium; assembly: GCA_005880525.1. Lineage (GTDB taxonomy): Bacteria > Chloroflexota > Dormibacteria > Dormibacterales > Dormibacteraceae > CF-118. Next base: position 3,697 of record VBFW01000221.1, read on the forward strand.
CCCACCCCGCATGGGTCAGGACTGGCGCGCGTCCAAGCCACGACGACTGCACGAAATCGCGCACCGCGTCGAATCGCTGGGACGCGCTCCATCCGAGCTCGCGGCCGATGATCTCGCCGGCGCGCATGACGCACGTCGCGCCGGCGCAAGGTCCACCGGCAAGGCTCACACGCCGGAATGCATCGGCGAGGCTGCGCACCTGCTCGCGGCGCGCCGAGTAGGCCAGCTCCGCCTCGGTGAGCGGTTCGCACCGGCAGACGAGACGCCCCGCGGCTGCGCCATCGAGCACCTCGGCCGCACGAGATCCGTGCCGGCTCTGCAGCTTGACCGCGGCCAGCGCAGAGATCCCGCACCTTCGTGCCAGCTCCTCCGCGGGCTCCATGTCGGATTCGCTTCCTGGCAGGGGGCGCGTCGCCGTCACGCAGGGCGATTGATGTCCGAGTTTGCGGCACACCGCATCTGATGTCTCCTCGGCCATCAGCCGGTACATCGACAGCTTGCCGCCGGCGATCGTGACGAAGCCGCCGACGCCGTCGGCCGCGTGATCGAAGACCCTGTACCTGCGCGACAGCTCGTCCTCGTAGCGGCGCCACTTGAAGAGCGTCGGCCGCACGCCAGTGGTCGTGCGCACTGGACGGAACTTGCGAATCGCGGGGAAGACGCGCTCGAAACCCTGCAGCAGGTAGTCGACCTCATCGCGCCTGACCTCGACTGAATCGAGGTCGCCATAGAAGTCGTCGTCGGTGGTGCCCAGGAGCGTAAAGCCCGCATGCGACACCATCAGCAGGTCGCGCCCGTCGATCGACTCGCCGCTGATCGCGAAGCGCGAGATCCGGTGCGGGTAGACGATGTGGATGCCCTTCGCAGGACGCAGGTGCACGTCGACGCCGGCCATATGCCCGACCTCTGGAACCCACGGGCCGGCGGCGTTCACCACTACCTTCGCGCGCGCCTCGCTGTACACGCCGTCCGAGGTCCGGTAGCGGACGCCGATGACGGCTCCGCCGTCGCGCAGGAGCTCCACGACCTTCGTGTGGTTCAACGCCCGCGCGCCGTTCGCAACCGCGTCCTGCACGTTCGCGAACACGAGCCGGTGCGGGTCGACGCCCCACTCCTCCATGGTCACCGCGCCGACCATGTCGGGCGTCAGCCCGGGCTCGATCCTGAGCGCCTCCTCCGGCGTCAGGCGCGTGTGCGGG
>VBFW01000222.1 GCA_005880525.1 Chloroflexota bacterium
TTCTCGTGCAGGCATGGGATCGCGGTGGCTTCGACCGCGGCTCGTGCACCGTGCCCACCAAGAGGGTGCCGACCGAGGCCGAGTGGGAGCAGCTGGGCAATGCGTGGATCGCGGTCAAGCACGTGAAGTCGAACGCGATAGTGATGTTCAAGGACGGCTCGGCCGTGGGCGTCGGCGCGGGCCAGATGTCACGCGTGGAGGCGGTGCAGATCGCTGCTCATCGAGCCGGGGATCGCGCACGAGGCTCGGTGATGGCGTCGGACGCCTTCTTTCCGTTCCCCGACGGCCTCGAGGAGGGCATCCGAGCTGGTGTGACCGCGGTCATCCAGCCGGGCGGCTCGATGAAGGATCCGGAGGTGACGGCCGCCGCGGACGCCGCCGGCATCGCCATGGTCATGACGGGGCGTCGCCACTTCAAGCATTAAGCTCGAGATATGGCACAGCAACAACCGCAGGTGCCCTCAGACATGAGGGCTATGAACCGGCAGATCATCGAGGAGTTTCGCGCGACCAAGGGTCAGCTGAGCGGGCGCATGGCCGGCCGCCAGCTGCTGCTGCTGACGACGACCGGCGCGCGCACCGGCGAGCCCCGCACAGCGGTGGTCGGATACCGAAAGTCCGGGGATGTCTTTGTCGTGATCGCGTCGGCCAACGGCGCCGCCGCCCATCCTGCGTGGTACGTCAACCTGCTCGCGAATTCGAACGCGACCGTCGAGGTCGGTCCCGAGAAGCTGACCGTGCGCGCGCGCACGGCCAAAGGCAAAGAGCGCGACAAGCTGGCAAAGCTGGTCGAGTACCTCGAGCCTCAGCAGAAGCTGACGTCACGACAGATCCCGGTGGTCGCGCTGGAGCCGGTGAAATCGCGAAAGACCTGACCTTCGCCGGGGAACGCCCCGAGCACCACATGAAGAAGACGCGCGTGGAGAGCCCGCGCGTCACGTGCGGAACGTGTCGCATGTTCGACGGCACCGCGTGGTGCCGGCACTGGAACTTCCACACGACCGCCGAGTCGCCGCCATGCCGGTTTTACCGACAGGCGGCGACCATCCGGTCGACTTAAGCGGCCTCGGCGACAGGCTCCCCTTCGGGCCGGGTCACCACGCGCGGTCGCGGAGCCGGCCGCAGCGCGATCAGCGCCACGAGCAGGCCGCCCGCCACCACCGCGGCGGCGATCGAAAAACCGAGCTGGTAGCCGCCGGTCAGCGCCGCGGCGACGTTGCTGCCGCCAAGCACGAGGTCTCGCGCGCGATCCGCGGAAACCGTGCCGAGGGCTGCGAGGCCAAGCGCCCCTCCGACCTGCATCGCCACGTTGGCCACGCCCGACGCCACGCCCGCGTCGGCGGCCGGCACCTCGGCCATCATGATCGTCAGCAGCGGCATGAACGACATGCCCGCGCCGATGCCGAACAGCAGGTACGAGCCGAAGAGCGTCGGGAAGTAGCCGGCGCCCTGTCCTGCGGTCGCCTCCAGGGCAAGCGCCACGGTGATCGTGATCAAACCGGGGATGAGCAGGGCTCGAGGACCAAAGCTGCGCATCAGCCGTGCGGTGACCCCGAGCGAGAGCGCCGCCAGCGCTAGCGTCGCCGGCAGGAACGCGAGGCCGGTGTCGAAGGCGCTGAAGCCGCGCACGTGCTGCAGATAGAGCGCGCCGAGGAAGAAGTTCGAGAACATTCCAGTTGCCAGCAGCGCTCGCGCGACGCTTGCGCCGGTGAGGCTGCGGATGCGCAGGATGCGCAGGGGCAGGATCGGGTTGCGCACGCTCGCCTCGACCACGAAAAAGATGACGAGCAGCGAGATTGCTGCGCCGCCGAAGCCTTCGGTCTGAGCGGACGTCCAGCCCTGGCTCGACGCTGTGACGATGGAGTAGACGGCGGCCATCATCGCAACGGTTACGAGGATCGAGCCGAGCACATCGACGCCGTGGCGCAAGCCGAGGCCTTCGTTCTCCTCGATAAGGCGCCAGCCGAAGACAAATGTCGCGACGCCGATGGGCAGGTTGATGAAGAAGATCCAGTGCCAGTTGATGGCCTGGGTCAGCGCCCCGCCAGCGAGCAGGCCGAGCGATCCGCCGCCCGCGATGACGAAGGTGAAGACGCTCATGGCCTGGGCGCGCTCCTGCGGTCGCGGAAAAGCCGTGACCAGGATGGCGATGATGACGCCGGCGGACATAGCCCCGCCAATGCCTTGCAGCGCCCGCGCCGCAATCAGCGTGATCGCGTCAGGCGCGAGGCCATCTAGACCGGAGGCCATCGTGAAGACGATCACCCCGGCGAGGAAGACCTTCTTGCGGCCGATCAGGTCGCCCGCGCGCCCGGCCAGCAGCAGCAGGCTGCCGTAGGTGACCAGGTAGGAGTTCACCACCCACGTGAGGTCGGCCTGCGTGAAGTGCAGGTCGCGCTGGATGGATGGCAGGGCGACGTTCACGATCGTCGAGTCGAGGACGATCATGAGCTGGCCCACGCACACGACGAGAAGGGCCAGCCACCTCCTGACCTGGTTTTGAGCTCTGCTGTCCATAACGCCTCCTAGATGAACCCGTCGACTTGATGATCATTATAACGGGATCATTAGGATACTTATTGCATGATTTTCGATAGGGTGGGAATAATCAGCTTGGTGGTACGATCCAAATGCACAGTGAGATGACAGGCAACCCCCGAACCGGCCTGATGACGCTGGTGAACCAGGTCTACAAGGCCATGAACAAGCGGGCGTCAGAGGAGCTCCTGGGCATGCGCCTGAAGCAGTTCCTCACCCTTTCCTACATCCAGGACCATGAGAACGTGACCCAGCAGGAGCTCGAGACCACCCTCCTGGTCGACGCCAACGCGGTGGTGCTGCTCCTCAACGACCTCGAGACGGCCGGCTACGTCGTGCGGCGCCGCGACCCGGCGGACCGCCGGCGCCACCTGGTCGAGGTGACCCGCTCGGGGAAGGCCGCGCTGGAGCGGGCGGACAAGGCGCGAACCGCGCTGGCCGAAGAGATGCTGGCCGGCTTCACCCAGGACGAGCGCGAGAATTTGCGGACCCTGCTCCAGAGGGTGCTGGACAGCCTGCTGAGCGCCGCCCCCGAACAGGTTCGAAGCTAGGGACCGCGCCGATCAACCAGGCTGAGGCCCGGTCGCAGTTTCCCGTCCTGGAGCGCTTCGCGTACCTGAACGCCGGCTCGGTCGGACCGCTGTCGCGCCGGACGGCCGACGCCATGCACGCAGTCCAGTCCCAGGGTCTGGCGCAGGGCCGCGGCTCGATGGCGGCCTTCGAAGAGAGCATGGCGGACGAGACTGCGCTGCGCGCAAGCGTCGCCGCGCTCATCAACGTGCCGGCCGAGAAGATCCTGCTGACCACGTCGACCACCGAAGGCTGCAATCTCGTCGTGAGCGGGCTCCAGCTGGGACCCGATGACGAGGTCGTCACGACCGACGGTGAGCACCCAGGCCTGCTGCTGCCGCTGGAAGCATCGGGCGCCGTGATCAAGAAGGCGCGCGTGACCGAGATGCCGGCGAGTGATGCGCTCGAGGCGATCACGGGCGAGGTCACGCCGGCGACGCGGCTCATCGCGCTCTCCCACGTGCTGTGGCTCAATGGCCACGTTCTGCCGCTGGCCGACATCAAGCGCGTGACGGGCCTGCCCGTTCTGGTCGACGGCGCGCAGTCAGTTGGCGCGATCCCGGTCGATGCATCGGTGGCTGACTGGTACACGGTGTCGGGGCAGAAGTGGCTGTGCGGGCCCGAGACCACCGGCGCGCTTTACGTCGCGGATCACGAGAGCCTGAGGCCGCGAATGAAGAGCTACTACGCCTCCGCGCGAACGGACGCGACCCGGCTGCAGGTGGTCCATCTCGCCCACACGATGGTGGCGGGACTTCGGGCGGCGGTTGCGGATCTGCCCGAGTGGGGCTTCAGGCGTGCCGCGGAGCTGGTCGCGCGCTGCCGCGATGCTCTCGTCGCCGCCAGGTTCGAGGTCCGAACCGAAGCCGGACACGCCACGCTCATCTCGTTCCGGGTGCCGGGCGAGCCGGCCGAGGTCGTGAAGGCTGCTTACGAACGCGGCGTCGTCATCCGCCACCTGCCCGACGGCTGGCTGCGTGCATCAGTCGGGTGGTGGAACGACGAAAGCGATATCGAGAGGCTCGTGGGGGCGTTGCAGCACGTATAAGGACGGGCGGTGCCGCCCTAACGACGACCGCGGGGATTTCAGACTCTGCGCACGTTTCGGATGTATGCGGGCAATCATCAAGTGGTTGAGCGCAGCGGTCGTGGCGTTGTGTGTGGCGTGTGGATCAAGCGCAGCCGCCGCCTACGAGCAGACACATAGCGCGAAGCAGATCGTCTCCGACGCCAGCAAGTCGACTGGCTCGGCGACCTCGTTTCACCTGGCGGTTGCCGTCACCACCCAGAACGGGCAGGCGAACGCGGACTTTGATGTCGCGGGTACCAACGTCAACGGCAAGGTGACCTATCAGGGCACGCTCGTGAGGATCATGCATGTGGACGGCAGGACCTTCGTCTACGGCGCCGACCTGGCTCAGTTCCTCGCGACGAGCAACGCGCAGGCGGCGGCCATTGTGCGTGCAAAGGCCATCGACAAATGGGTGCTCATGCCCGAGGAATTCTGGAGCTCCACGGGCATAAGCGAGCTCACAGACATGCGGAAGATGGCCGACTGTCTGCAAGCCGCGTCAGGTTTGAAGAAGAAAGGAACCTCAACCGTCTCGGGCAAGCGAGCCGTCGAGGTGGACGATCAGCTGACGAGCCAGATATACGTCGACACGGCTTCGCCGCACTACTTGCTGCGCGTCGCTTTGTCCGGTACGGACACCTGCGTCACGGGCTCGGCCGTGTCCAATGAGACACTCGACCTGTCGAAGCTCGGACAAAAGCTGGACATCGCTGTTCCAGCCGGCTACGTCGACGCGCAGACACTCGCGACCGGGTAACTAGTCGTATCCGGGCTTAGTTCAGGCGCTCCACAATCATCGCCATGCCCTGGCCTCCGCCGACGCACATCGTCTCCAGCCCGA
>VBFW01000223.1 GCA_005880525.1 Chloroflexota bacterium
GCCGTCCTGCGCCCAGCGCGTGTGATACACGCCCTCGCGATCGGTGCGGCGATAGGTATGCGAGCCGAAGTAGTCGCGCAGCCCCTGGATGAGGTTGGCTGGTCCGCGCGCCCGGCGATAGCCGTCGTAGTACGCCAGGGACGACGCGAATGCCGGGATCGGCACGCCTGCGTCGACAGCGTGCTTCACGACGCGCCGCCACGCTCCCTGCGAGGAGGCGAGCGCGTCCTCGAAAAATGGCGCGAGCATCAGGTTGGCGAGCTCGGGCTGCTCCGCGTATGCGTCGCGGATGCGATTCAGGAACTTGGCTCGGATGATGCAGCCGCCACGCCAGATGGTCGCGAGCGACCCGAGGTCGAGGCTCCATCGATACTCTTTCGATCCGGCGGCCAGGTGCTCGAAGCCCTGCGCGTACGCGACGATCTTGGCGGCATACAGCGCCTCGCGCATGTCGTCGACCAGCGACGCCCGTTCTGACGCTGTGACGTTGCCGCGACTCGGACCCGCCAGGATCGACGAAGCGGTCACGCGCTCGCGCTTCTGGCTCGAAAGCATCCGCGCGAACACGGCCTCGGTGATCCCGGTGAGGGGCACGCCGAGCTCGAGCGCGGACTGGCTCGTCCACCGGCCCGTCCCCTTCTGCTCAGCTTCGTCCTCGATCTGATCGACGAGCGCGGCCCCCGCGCCGTCATCGCGCTTGGCGAGTACGTTGGCGGTGATCTCGATGAGGTACGACTGCAGCTCGCCTTCGTTCCATTCACGGAAGATCGCGGCGAGCTCGTTCGCGTCGAGGCCAAGCGCCTCACGGAGGAAGTCGTAGCTCTCGGCGATGAGCTGGATGTCGGCGTACTCGATCCCGTTGTGAACCATCTTCACGAAATGGCCCGCGCCGTCAGGACCGATGTAGGCGCAGCACGGTACGCCGTCCACCTTGGCGGAGATCGCCTTGAGCAACTCTTCGACCCGGTCGTACGACTCGCGCGGCCCACCGGGCATGAGGCTGGGTCCTCGCAGCGCGCCCTCCTCCCCGCCTGAAACGCCCATGCCCAGGAACCCGAGGCCGCGCTGCGCGGCCACGGCCGCGCGGCGCCGTGTGTCGTGAAACAGCGAGTTGCCGCCGTCGATGAGCGTATCGCCGGGCTTCAAGATCAGCGACAACGCGTCGATCGCTTCATCGACCGGTGCTCCGGCCTTGACCATGATGAGAATCGCACGTGGTGGCCGCAGCGCCTTCGTCAACTCTTCCAAAGTGAACGCGGGACGGAAATCGCCGTCGCCCGCGTACGCAGACATGAACTCGTCGGTCCGCGTTCGGGTGCGGTTGTAAACCGCGACGCTTGCGCCGTGGGAGGCGAGATTGCGCGCGAGGTTCATGCCCATCGTCGCCAGTCCCACCACGCCGATTGCCTGCTCTGCCATCGAGCGCTACGAGTGTAGAGGCGAATCGGGATGCAGGTAACTCCGGGCCGTAACCTCTGGCAGAACCATGGGGGCGGACGGGGAGGCCACCAGCGCTGTATCGCGTCCGGGCAACCGCGACGACTTCGATCGTCTTTACCGCGAGAACTACCCGCGGCTCCTCAGGACGCTGTACGCGATCACCGGCGATGCGGCCGCGGCTGAGGACTGCGTGCAGGAGGCCTTCGTCAAGGCGTGGCGTGCCTGGCCGCGTTTCCGGCCCGAGCGTGCTCCAGAAGGGTGGCTCCACCAGATCGCCGTCAACACCGCGATCTCCTACCGTCGGCGCGCGAAGCTGCGGTCGGTCGGCGAGATTCTCCGACGCCTGGGTCGGCCCGGTGCCGGCACCGATCCCGGCGATGCCGCGACCAGGTCGGACGTCGTCACAGCGCTGGCCGGGCTGCCCCCGCGCGTGGCCGCGGATTTCGTGCTCCGCTATCACCATGGCTACAACAACCGCGAGATCGCCCGCCTGGAGGGCGTCTCCGAACGCACGGTCGGCGCGCGCTTGGCCCAGGCTCGCGATGAGCTGAGCCGCCGGCTGGGGCCGGGCTGGCGCGGCGAGCTTCCGACTTCGGAGACCGCGGGCGTTCATTTTCCACGTGAGCGAAGTGGAGTCAGGGATGCCTGATCGCGAGCTGCCCGAGAACATCCGCCGGCAGCTGTCGGCAGGGCTGGACGGCGGAGTCCCGCTGGTCGCGCCCCTGCCCTCGCAGGCTCGGTTCGCAGCGCTTCACGGCGCGACGCCGTCGCCGCGCTGGAGGCTGCGCGCGCTCACGGTGGCCGTGGCCGCGGCGGGCATCGTCGTCGTTGCGCTTGCGGGCCCGCCTCAGCCACGCGAATGGGTCGTGCAAACCGTGAACGGCATCAGCAGGCAGGTGGGCGTCCCGGCAGGCTCTGTTACGCCGTCGCCAAAGGAACAGTCGACGACATCGGATCAGCGGGAGCGGAGCGAACCGAGCGAATCGCCGGAAACACACGAGACGCCGGGCGAGTCGCCGGAGCCGGCCCAGTCGCCCGAGGCGGAGGAGTCGCCCGACGGGGACGACGCGCCTCAGAGCGGACCGGCCCAGCCGCAAGCATCTCCCACCCCGGGGCCCAGCGATGGGGGCGGGGACGGTGGCGGCGATCACTCGCCGGAGCCGTCTCCTTCGAGCGGTGACTAGCGGTTCCGACTCGCGCGGGGTCGGGCGTTGATATGCCGCAGGGGGCGCCGTAGACGGCGCCGAATAAAGACCTAGGGGGGAACAATGCGAAGGTCTCTCTTCAGAGCGATCACGGTTGCCGCGGGCGCGATGCTCGTGGCCGCGCTGGGCGTGTCGGCGCACGCGCAGATCTCGAACGCGCTCACCAGGGCCGTGGTGCACGGCCAGGCCATCACATTGCACACCGAGAAGTCCGAGGTCGCCACCGAGGCGCGGGATGCTGAGCCGGAAGAGGTCCCGGAGCAGAACGAGCCCGCGGAGCCGGCCGAGGCGCCGGAGGCCCCGGAGCCACAAGAGGCTGACGTCGACAACAACGACGAGCAGGGCGACAACAACGACGACCAGGGCGACCACGACAACGGGCAATCCGGCGGCGGCGACGACAGCAGTGACAGCGGCGATTAGCTGACCCGGCTCTCTACCACACCCTGAGGGATCGGGCTCGAGCCCGATCCCTCTTCCTTGCACGGGGCAGCTAGCCGATCAGGTCATTCATCGGCCGCGCGGTCGCGGCATTTGCCAGGCGCGGCACTCCAAGGATGTCCTCGATGGTCGCGAGCAGCGAATAGTGGTCGTATTCGGCAGCGCTCACCCGATGCTTCACGTCGGGCCGCAGCACCAGCATGAGCACTCGGTTGTCGGCGCCACCGCTGTCCTCGTCCCATGTGATGAACAGCACGGCGTCCGCCCGCCATGCGTGCGAGCTGGTGATCATGCCGACTGTCTGCCGCAGCCAGTTGTCACCGGCCGCAGTCGAGCAGTCGTGCTGGTCGTGGCAGCTGTCAGGGCCGATCCAGGAAAAGCGCGTCGAGGTGGTCTGCAGGTCCAGCGAGAGCTCGCTGAACGGAACCGCATTGCTGGGGCAGCGCCCGCCGTAGTACGCGAATGGGTCGTGGTCACCGTTGAACGGCTTCGGGCTGTCGAAGCAGCGGCCCGGGACGAGTCCCTCCATGTACGCGCGCCACCTGATGTCCGCCGAGGTCATCTGGTGGCCGATGTCCTCAGGCGGCAGCGCGCGGTAGGTGTCTTCGCTGATGCCCCACGTCTGTCCCGATGTGATCGCGAGGTAATTCGGCACGCTCGGGTGCGTGATCGCGTGGTAGTTCGTCGCCACGCCCGCCTGCTTCTCCAGCTCCGCCGTGTAGGCGCCCTGCAGCGCCTCCTCGTACGAATGGTTCTCCATCACGATGACGAACACACGCTTCGCCTCCACGATCGGAGGCAGCGAAGTACGCGTGCAGGCGCAGATCAGCGTCAGCGCCACGAGCGCCATGGCGATCCAGCGGCTCACGCCGGATAAACGCCTACGTCAGTCGCTTTGAACGAAAGCCAGACCTCGCTGCCTTCGGCGAGGCGCAGCTCGGCCAGCGAAGCCGGCGTGATCTCGGCGACCACCGGAACCGGTCCGATCACGCGCACGCGCGCCCTGTCCCCAGCGATCTCGATCGCATCAGCACGCCCCTGCCAGACGTTGCGCGGGCTCCCTTCGGGGCGCTGGCGGTGCAGCGCCACCGCGCGAGGATGAATGACCGCGAACACCTCGCCTGAGGTCGCGCCTGCAGCGGCTACGACATGCCCGCCGTCCGTTCTGACCGACCCGTGCTCGGCGACGCCCCGGAGCAGGTTCACGCCTACCAGGTCGGCCACGTACGCGGACCGCGGGCGCTCGGTCACCTCGGCCGGCGTGCCTTCCTGCACGAGCTTTCCGTTCTCGATGACCACCAGCCGGTCCGCAAGCGCCACCGCCTCGAGCGGGTCGTGCGTAACCAGGAGCCGCACGCCGTCGAACGAGGCCAGGTGGCGCTTCAGGTCGCGCCGCACCTCGGTGCGGGCGCTCGCATCGAGCGCGGCCATCGGCTCGTCCAGCAGGAGCAGTCGAGGGTCGGGCGCAAGAGCCCGAGCCAGCGCGGCTCGCTGCCGCTGGCCGCCTGACAGCTGGCTGGGGCGTGCGGAAGCGAGCTCCTGCAGCCCGACACGCTCGAGCCAGCGGGTAGCCCTTTGCCGCGCCACGCCCGAGCCGGCGCCGCGCGCGCTGACACCGAATGCGACGTTGTCGAGGACGCTCATGTGCGGAAACAGCAGGTAGTCCTGGAAGACGAACCCGATCGGGCGCTTCTCGGTCGGAACGTACGTCCCGGTGGCGCTGTCCTCGAGCACCGCGCCGTCCAGATGGACATGGCCGCGGCTGACCGGGATGAGTCCGGCCAGCGCCCGCAGGAGCGTCGTCTTGCCCGCGCCGTTTGGCCCGAGCAGCGCCACGACCTCTCCGGCTCGGATCTCGAGCGCGATGTCGAGGTCCAGGGCACCAAGCTGCAGCTGCACCGCGGCCTCCAGCGTCACGCGGCGCCCAGCCACCGATCACGCAGACCCACGAGCACGGCAACCGAGATCGCCAGCAGCACGAGGCTCAGGACGAATGAGGCCTGCGGATCGCTTTCCAGCAGCAGGTAGACCGCGAGCGGCATCGTCTGGGTGACGCCGGGAAAGTTGCCTGCGAACGTGATCGTGGCCCCGAACTCGCCGAGGGCGCGCGCCCAGCACAGGACGGCCCCGGCCGCGAGCGACGGCGCGATGAGCGGAACTGTGACCCGCCAGAACACCGTCCAGCGGCCGGCGCCGAGGGTGCGCGCCGCGTCCTCGTAGCGCCGGTCCATCGACCGCAACCCGGCCTCGACCGTCAGGACGAGGAACGGCATCGCTACGAACGTCTCCGCCATCACG
>VBFW01000080.1 GCA_005880525.1 Chloroflexota bacterium
CCAGCCGTGCCAGCTCCGAGTGCACGTGGACGTCGATGAAGCCGGGGGCCACGATCAGGCCGGTCGCGTCGATGACCTTGTTCGCGCCGGCGCCGTCGATGCGGTCGACCGCGGCGATGCGGTCACCGGCGATGCCGACATCGAGCCGGGCGCGCGGTGAGCCGGTGCCGTCCACGACCTCGCCGCCCTTGATCAGGACGTCGAAGTCCACTACTCGAGCTTCTCGTCTTTCGCTTCGGTCAGCAGCTCGCGGGTCATGCGGTAGTTGCCGGCCAGCAGCCCGCCGTCGACGGTGAGCACCGTGCCCGTGATCCACCCCGCGTCGTCGGAGGCGAGGAACATCGCGGCGTTGGCTATGTCCTCGGGCTCGCCCACGCGCCCGAGCGGATACCACTTGACCAACCGCTCGAAGACGACTGGGTCGCGGTCGATGCGCTCCTGCCAGATAGGCGTGCGGATCGTCCCCGGCGCGATCGCGTTGCAGCGGATGCCGTGGTGCCCGTAGCGGACCGCGATGCCCTGCGTCAGGTTGATCACGCCGGCCTTCGCGGCGCTGTACGCCTCGTTGCCCAGAGCGGAGAGCCCGTTGACCGACGTGATGTTGACGATGACGCCGCCGCGCCGCTCGATCATCGAAGGCAGCACCGCCTGACTGCAGAGAAACACGCTCTTCAACACCACTGAGACGTCGCGCTCCCACGTCGGCTCGTCGATCTTCAGGATGTCGTCCCCGTCGGCGATGGCAGCGTTGTTGACCAGCACGTCGACGGGACCGAGCCTGGAGGCGACCTCCTTCACCATCGTCTTCACCTCGGCGCCCTTGCTGACGTCGGCTCGGAACGCGTGGGCGGTGCCGCCGATCTCGGCAGCCACCTCTTCGGCTTTGTCGCCCTTCCAGTCGATCACCGCGACCTTCGCGCCCTCGGACGCGAACCTCTGGGCCATCACGCGGCCAATGCCGGAGCCGCTGCCGGTGATGGCGACGACGCGATCCTTGAAACGCATCCTGCCGGCGATTACGAGACCAGCGGAAGCACTACACGGCTTGGGTGCGCGGCGTCATGCAGCACGGTCTGAATCGCCACGCGCCGGTCGCTCAGCTTCTCGGTGCCGACAGGGTTGCCCGTGTTCAGGTTGCGGTCCCAGTGCGGGAAGTGGCTGGACGCCACCTGCACGCGGACGCGGTGTCCGGCCTTGAACACATGCGCGCAGGTGCCGACGTCGAGCACGAACTCGGTCACGTTGCCCGCGGGGATCGGCCGCGCCAGGTCGGTGCCGCCCGCGAAGCGAGCTCGCTGGATTGTCTCCTGGATGTTGATCGAGCGACCCGACGTGTCGACGTCGCAAACCTTCACGACCCAATCGGTGTCGGGCTGGTTGGTGGCCGCGAACACGTGGGCGGTGACCTTGCCCGCGACCATGTGGTCCTTGGCCAGCGGCTCGGTGCTGTACACGAGCACGCTGTTCCACGACTCGACAGGGCGCTGGTCTCGCGGACCCATGGGCGCCACGAAATCGAGGCAGCACGAGCGGCCGCCGAAGCTCACGTTGGGAGTCGCTGGATCGTAGGAGTACACGTCCGGCGACTCCGACGAGCCGGGCGTCTCCTCGCTCAGGAAGCCGTCGCCGCTGATCGAGTTGGCGCGCGAGTGGGCGCGAAGGTGCAGCTGCCACGCGCTCGACTTGGGCGGCCAGTCCTCGAAGCCCTGCCATCGGTTCGCGCCCGAGATGAAGGCCGCCACGCGCGGTCGTTTCGGCGGGTCGCCGTCGCGCAGCCACTGGTCGAAAAACTCGAGCTGCGTGGCGTCGACCCCATTCCGCCCCTCGGGGCCGAAGTCGACGTCGCCGAACGCCGGCATCCACGGCATGTGGTACCAGGGCCCGATCACCAGGCGCGCATCGTTCGCGCGCGGCCCGCGCCGGAAACCGGCGTAGTTCGTCATCGTGCCCTCGAGGAACACGTCGTACAGGCCGCCGACGGCCATCGCAGGCACGTCGATTCTCGCCAGCTTGTCGGTCAGGTCCCAGCGAGACCAGTACGCGTCCTTCGTCTCGTGCTGCAGCCAGTCGCTGAAGAAGCCGCCTGGCGTGCCTGGCGTGAGATTCGGGATGGCCGACAGCGGCAGCCACCAGTAGTAGTCGTTCATCTTGGCGTACATAGCGGCGAGCGTCGGCTCGAGGTCTGGATCGCGCCGGCGAGCGACGTCGTCGGCGAGGAACGTCGCCCACGACGCGTTGAAGGCGAGCGCGAACGCGCCGTTGTTGTAGGCCCAGCCCTCGTACAGGTCGGGGCTGGTCATCGCCGGCACCATGCAGCGCAGCCCGTCGTGCTTGCGCGCCGCGATCTGCAGCTGTGTGTGTCCCGGATACGAGAACCCGTACATGCCGATGCGGCCGTTCGAGAAGGGCAGAGAGCCCAGCCACGCCATCGTGTCCTCGCCGTCGTCTCCCTCGTGCTCGAAGGGCGTGAACTCGCCGCCCGAAGCCCAGCGCCCGCGCACGTCCTGGACCACCGTCGCGTATCCCTGGCGCGCGTACCAGGACGGATGCGCGTAGCAGAGGTCCTCGCCCTGGCTCTTGTCGTAAGGCAGGCGGATGAGCAGCACCGGGTGCTTGCCACCGCCGGCCGGACGCCACACGTCGGCCTTCAGCACGGTGCCGTCGCGCATCTTCGCTTCGAGACTCTCCTGGACGATGGTCTCGCTCATGACTTTCATAGGATTCCGTGCTCCTTGAACACAGCACGAAGGTTCGCGCCCTTGCGCAGGATGTCCCGCATCACGTCCTCGCCCGACACCTTCTCGAAGGCGAGACGTATCACCTCGTCCTCGACGTCGCGAGGCACCACCACCACGCCGTCCTCATCCGCGAGCAGCAGGTCGCCGTTGGACACTGAAACGCCCGCGACAGGGATCGTGCCGCGGATCGCGATCACCTCGAGGCGGCCCTTGGAGTCGGCGGGCGACAGGCCCCTGGCGAACACTGGGAACTTCATCTCGGCGATGCCCCAGCTGTCGCGGCTGAGCCCGTCGAGCACCACGCCGCGCCCGCCTTTCGCCCTGGTGTGCGTGCTGAGCAGCTCGCCCCAGATGGCGGCGTTGGCGCGGCTCTGCACCGCGCCGACGACGACTTCGCCCGGCACGATGCCGTCGAGCAGCTCCATCAACTGTTCGTATGGGTTGTCCGGGAGCTTGCTGACCTCGACTGCGAGCATCGTGGCGGCGCGGCCGGCGACCTTCGCGCCGTTGTACAGCGGCCGTACCTCGTGGTCCAGCACCTGCTGCCGGTAGCCGTGGTCGTCGAGGATGTCGGCGAGCACCGACGAGTAGAGATGTTCCGCGATGCGATCGAGATACGCCGCGTCGTAGCTCATCGGGCCGCGGCCTTCGCCTTCAGCGCCTGAGCCAGCTTCGCCGCCTCGTCGATCACCGTGGCTTGGTGCGGCTGCAGGGCCTGACCGCCCATCGCGGCGAGCAGCGGCAGCAGCGGGTCCTCGAGACCCGTGTCCACGCCAGCAAGCTCCTCCATGATCGCGAGCCCGCAGTACGGAACGTAGGCGGGTGAGTAGCCGCCCTCGTGGCAGGCGATCAGGCGCCCGCCGCAGACATCGCGCGCTGTGGCCAGCATGATTTGCGTCAGCTGTCGATAGCCCTCGCTCGTCATCATCATCGAGGCCAGCGGGTCCATCGCGCTGGCGTCGAGACCCGACGCGATGACGATCAGCTCCGGGCCGAAGTTGCGCAGCGCGGGGGCGACGACCTTCTCGAACGTGGCCACATACGCGCCGACGCCTGAGCCCGCAGGCAGCGGAACGTTGATGTTGAAGCCCGCTCCCGCGCCAGAGCCGGTGTCGGTGATCGCGCCGGAGCTTGGCGGGAAGTTGTTGTCCTGGTGGATCGAGATCGTGAGCACGTTCGGGTCGGAGTAGAAGGCGTGCTCGGTGCCGTTGCCGTGGTGCACGTCCCAGTCGACGACCGCCACGCGCGACACGCCGCGGGTCACGCGGGCGTGCTGCACCGCGATCGCGACGTTGGCGAAGATGCAGAACCCCTTCCCGGAATCGCGCTCGGCGTGATGGCCGGGCGGCCGGACGAGCGCGTACGCGTTGTCGACCTTGCCGTCGAGCACCGCGTCCACAGCGGTGATGCAGCCGCCGGCGGACAGCAGCGCGATCTCATACGAGCCGTGGCCGAAAGGCGTGAGGTCGCCGGCGTCGCCGCCGAGCGCGTCGCTCTCGCGCTTGATGCGGGCGACGTACTCGGGCGTGTGCAGGCGCAGGATCTCCTCTTCGGTCGCAGCGCGCGGCTTGAGCAGCAGCAGGTGGTCGACGAGGCCGCTGACCTCGACCAGATTCTTGATCCGGCGTTTGCCCTCCGCGCTCTCGATGTGGGCCAGAGGTTGCACCGTGAGACCGGCGGGCATGACCCAGGCCGACGTGCCGGTGTCGTGCCACATGTACAGCTCGTCCCAGACCAGGCCTGTGGTCACAGCTCCTTCTCCACGTCATGTGGCGCCGTCGGACTGACCTCGACGTGCACCGGGGCCCCCTCGGGTGCCAGGTACTTGTCGTACAGGCGGCGCACCACCGGCCACAGGCCCTGCGGCGCGAACACGGCGATGCCGGCGATGATCAGACCGAGCAGAAGCTCGCGATAGTCGCCCAGCGCGACCAGGTACTGGTCGAGGCCGATGACGATGCCGGCGCCAAGAATTGGCCCGCCGAACGTGCCCCAGCCGCCGATCACGATCATCGCCAGCAGGTCGATGATGCGCGGGAAATCGAAGATCGTGGTCGAGATGCCGCCGTTGTAGTGCGTCGCGTAGCCACCTGCGAGACCGGTGAAGAACGCGCTGATGACGAAGAGCAGAAGGCGAATGCGGAACTGGTTGATGCCGCGGCTTACGCCATACGTCTCCGAATCACGCAGCGCCGTGACCGCGACGCCAAGAGGCGAGTGGATCACGCGCCAGATCACAAACGTCGCGATCGCGAACATGAACCCCGCGAGGTAGTAGAGGTAGATCGTGCGCTGGTCCCCGATTACGTCGTTGCCGAACGAGAAGGTCTGCACGGTCACCAGGCCGTAGCCGCCGCCGCTGATGAAGCGCGGGCCGGTGACGGTGAAGACTCGCGCCAGCTCGTGGAAGGCGAGCGTGAGCAGCACCACATAGACGCCACGGAGCCGCAGCGTGGGCAGGCCTATGCCCAGCGCTGCGATCGCCGCCACGACCGGCGCGAACAGCACTGCCACGAACGGATTCCAGCCAAGGCTGTGCACGAGGATGCCCGACGTCCAGCCGCCGACGGCGAACAGCGCCACCTGCGCGAAGGAGTAGATGCCGCCGTAGCCCATGATCAGGTTCCACGACTGCGCGACGACCGCCTGAATGAAGAAGAGGATCAGCAGCGTGATCAGGTAGGTGCCGATGTCGAGCCGGACGAGCACGAGCGGGAGCACGATCCCCAGGACGACAGTGCCGCCGATCGCATACAGCGGCACCCTCCTCCACGGCGCGGCTGTCTCGTCCAGCGCAGGTCTCGTCGTGGCCACCGTGGTGAGCGGATGCTGCCAAGGCCGCCGAAGATGGTGACGATCAGCGCCTGGATCATCGGGTTGAAGCCCGAGTTGGGATTCAGGAAGAAGAACGGCGAGAGAAGGATCCCGGCCAGCCCCGCCAGCGCGCCACTGATGGCGATGACCATTGCATACGTCCGCTCTACAGGGATCGACATGAGGCTCGCGGCCTCCATCTGCTGCGACACCGCGCGGATGGCCATGCCCTGCCGCGTGTAGGTGAGGAAGAGGAACACGAGAGCAAACAGGGCGAGCGACACCGCGATCACCAGCAGTCCCTGATAGGTGATCTGCACACCCGACAGGATGGTGTAGCCGGGGATGACCGCAGGGACGACCTTGTACTCGGGATTGAAGATCAGGATCGCCGCAGCGGACACGGCGATCGAGATTCCGACAGTCGCGATCAGCGTCGAGTTGTCGAAGCCCGGCTTGCCGAGCACCGGCCGGATGAAGCCGAGGTGCATCAGGTAAGAGAACGCGGCCGCCACCAGCACGCCGAACGGCAGCGCGATGAGGATCGGCAGGTTGAGGCTCGACACGACCCAGTAAGCGGCGTAGGCGC
>VBFW01000081.1 GCA_005880525.1 Chloroflexota bacterium
TTCCAGCTGAACTGCGTGCAGCAGAAAGCGACCATGGACGCGAGCAGCAGCGTGAGGGCAACACCGGGGATCACCACCACGAGGGTGTTCAGGTAGTAGTAGGGCAGGTCGGCCTGCGTCCAGGCGGACTGGTAGTTGACCAGGCTCAGGCCGTTCGAGGGCAGTGATACGTAGCCGTGCTGGATGGTGTCGCTGAGCGGGCGCAGCGAGATGTAGGTTGCCCAGGCGAGGGGGAACAGCCACACCACCACCATCGTGATGAGGAAGGCGTGCAGCGCGACCCGCGCCGGCCGGATCCGCCTCCGTTTGCGCACGGATCGCGCTGGCGTGGCCGCGACCGCCACGGCGCTCATTGCGACGCCCTCATCACGCGCGTGAGGAATGTCACGATCGGTACAAGTGAGATCAGGAGCAGCACGACAGCGATGGCCGAGCCGAAGCCGACCAGGCTCGCCTCGCTGATGCTGTTGTTGGTGATCAGGATCGAGAGCAGCTCGAGGCCGTTCTTGCCCTGGTTGATGATGAAAGCGATGTCGAAGGCTCGCAGGGACTCGATGGCCGTGATGACCACGATCACGACGTTGATGGGCGCCATCACAGGGAAGACCACGTTGAAGAACGTCTGCACCTCGGTCGCGCCGTCGACCCTCGCCGCCTCGCGCAGGGACGGGTCGACGCTCTTCAGGCCGGCCAGGTACAGAATCATGATGTAGCCGATGTGGCGCCAGCTGGCGGCGCCGAGGATCGCGTACAGGTTGATTCGCGAGTCCCCGAGCCAGTCGATGATGTGACCTGACTTCACCAGCCCCAGCGCGTTGTTGATGAAACCGTCGGTCGGAAAGTACTGCAGCTCCCAGATGAATCCGACGACGACCAGCGACAGCACGACCGGCAGATAGAAGACGCTCTGGTAGATGCGCGCGCCTCGAATCTCGCGGTCCAGCAGGACCGCGAAGAGCATTCCCAGAGGTGTGGCGATGAACGTAAGCCACAAAAGCCAGATGACGTTGTGTGTGAAGGCGGGCCAGAACAGCGTGTAGCCCGTGAACATGAACTGGTAGTTCTTCAGGCCGACGATGTTCTTGGCCTCGATACCGCCAATCCCATCCCAGTTGGTGAACGAGAAGAAGATCGAGGCCACTGTCGGGCCCCAGATCAGGATTACGTCGAGCGCCAGCGGGATGCCCACCATCAGGCCGAGCAGGATCTTGTCGTGGCGCGTGAGCACCGTGTAGCGCCGGCGCCGCCCTGAAATTGCGACAGCCCCCGCCCCGGGTTTCGCTCCCCGGGCGGGGGCTGTTGTCGCTGTGGTGTTAGCCACGCTTAGATGATATTTGCGCTTTTACTCGGGGGGAAGCGATTCCCAGAAGGTCTGCATCTGCTTCTGCAGGCCCGTCTGGTCGCCGCTGGGGTTGGAGAGGAACGAAAGCAGGAATCCCTGCATCCCGTTGGGACCTGAGAAGTCAGGCCGTGAGTCCCGGTCGAAGTATTGGGTGATCTTCTGTGCCTTGCTCACAATCTCCACGGCCTTCTTTGTGAGGGCGGGATACTGGCTCGTGTCGGCGTCGGTGGCCGTCGGGATGGATCCCGGTGCGTTCTTCCAGAACGTGACCTGGGTCGAGCCCTTGGCCACGAACTCCATGAACGCCTTGGCCTGACCGAGGTCGTTGCTCAGCGTCGGTGACTTCTTGGTGACCATGTAGACGTCGATCGGCGCGTCGAGCGCCTTCTCGGCGTCAAAGGAAGTGCCGAGGTCGGGGAACGCGAAGAAGTCGAGCTGGTCAAGGTCGGCCTGGCTGCCGCTGGCCTTGAACTCGTCGCCCACAAAGAGGCCCAGCAGGTACATGCCGGCCTGCTTGCGCAGCAGCTGATCGGCGCCCTGCTCCCAAGTGAGGCCTTTGAAGCCCGGCGAGTAGTACTGCGTGATCTCGCTCCACTTCTTGAAGACGGCAGTGACCTTCGGGTCCGTCCACTTCTGGCCGTTGGCGCCGGTCAGCAGGTTGACGTGGAAGTCGTATCCGTTCATGCGCAGGTTGAGGATGTCGAACGTGCCCTGCGCCGGCCAGCCGTCCTTGTCCGCGAAGGCGATCGGGGTGAGCCCGTCCTTCTTCATCTTTTCGCACAGCGCCTTGAAGGCGTCCCAGTTCGTCGGGACCTGGTAGCCCTTGGCTGCCCACAGGTCCTTGCGATAGAAGACCGCCCACGGGTAGTAGTCGGTGGGCACCGCATATGCGTGGCCGTCGTTGCCCTTGACCGACGCGGCGAAGCCGGCGGTGTAGTTGCCCTTCACCGCGTTCCAGACGTCGTCGATCGGCGTGGCGAGTCCCTTGTCGGCGAAGAACCGCATGCGGTGGCCGGAGAACCAGGTGAAAACGTCCTGCGGCGTGCCCTGCAGGTACGACGTGATCTGGTTCTGGAACGTGCCGTGGTCGACCGTGTTGATGTTCACCTTGGTGCCGCCGTTGGCCGCCTTGAAGGCGTCGACGATGGCCTGCACGCCGGCTTTGGAGCCGGGGTCTGACGCGTAGCTGCCCAAGGACATGCTGCCGCCGGTGGCGGTGATGCCGCTCGAGCCGGTGCTCGTGCTGCCACACGCGGCGAGGAAGGCCGCGAGGCTTCCGTATCCCGCGATCTTGAGCACATCCCGCCTCGAGAGGCCGAGGTCCAGCGCCAGCTCCTGCTCCAAGTAGGGCAGCGTCAAGCTGCGCGCCTGGAGGCGGTTGGCTACTCGTTTGGCTTCCGATGAATCACCCATAGGACTCCTCCTCTCCGTCCGTCCGTTCGGCACTTGAAGGCCAGGTTCAGTCGCGGACCACCGCGCACGATTGCAGATTCGGTCAAATTTGTCAACTCGCGTGTTTCGCTTCTGCTCGATATTGATCAAAGTTGATCGATGGCGTACGATCGGGCGCAATGTTGGCGGCTGAGCGCAGGCGCCTGATCGCCGAGAGCATCCGCTCCAAAGGGGTGGTGTCGGTGGCGCAGATGGCGGATGCGCTGGGCACGACGGAGATAACCCTTCGCCGCGACCTGCGTTCCATGGCCCGTGAAGGACTGCTGGTGCGCACGCACGGCGGTGCGGTCCTGCCGGCCGCGCTTGGCCACGAGCCCAGCTACACGGAGAAGGCGCAGCAGGCAGGCGACGAGAAGGCCGCCATCGCCAGGCTCGCAGCCAAGATGGTCCGGCCTGGCGACTCCATAGTCCTGGGCCCCGGCACCACCACGCTTGCGCTGGCGCGGCTGCTGGTGCACTCGCCCGAGCTGACGGTGGTCACCAACTCGCTGCTGGTGGCGCAGGCGCTGATGGAGGCCACGCGCGTGGAGGTCATCCTCACCGGCGGCACGCTGCGCCGCTCGATCCACGCGCTGGTCGGGCCCGCCACCGAGGATTCCGTGCGCGCTCTGCGCGCATCGCAGGCGTTCATCTCGGGCAACGGATTCACCGCCGCGCGAGGCCTGAGCACGCCGAGCCCCGTGGTGGCGGCCACCGACCGAGCCCTCGCGGGCGCGGCGCAGCACGTCGTCGTGCTGGCCGACCATACGAAGATCGGGCGGGAGACCATGTGCCAGACCGTGCCCGCGGCGAGGGTACAGACGCTGATCACAGACTCGCTCTCCGATCGCGCCGAGCTGGAGTCAATCCACGGCGCCGGCGTCGAGGTGCTCGTGGCCGAGTTGGAGACACGTGAAAGAGCGCGCTCGGCGGCATCCTGAGGACCCACCACCGGGCGATCCCAAGCACGTGGGTGCGGGCACGACACGCGTGGACGGCCTGACCAGAACCCAGCTCGAGCTTCCAGACGGCCGCTACCTTCTCGCCTACGCGCGGACTGAGCGCAACCAATCGCATGCCTGAGCTGCGCTTCGATGTGCTGCGCAACGAATGGGTCGCGTACGCGACCGAGCGCAACGACCGCACATTCCTGCCCACCGACCACTGCCCGCTGTGCCCGAGCGGGCCAGGCGGCAGCTCCGAGGTACCACTCGACGACTTCGAGGTCGTCGTGTTCGAGAACCGGTTCCCTGCATTCGGGCCGGATCGCGTGAACGACCGCCCGGTGCGACCCGCGTC
>VBFW01000082.1 GCA_005880525.1 Chloroflexota bacterium
TGTCCCAGCAATCGAGACCGGTGATCTTCGCCGAGCCAGAGTCGGAGCGGATGAGCGCCATCAGCACGCGGATGGTCGTGGTCTTGCCGGCGCCGTTGGGACCGAGGAATCCGAACACCTCGCCCTCGCCGACCTGGAACGAGACGTCGGCGATGCCGCGCCGGCGGCCGTAGCTCTTGGTGAGCTTGTCGACTTCGATGATGGCTGTCATGTGGCCTCCTCGGTACCCACTACCCAAACCACTCGCGAAGAGTGGACTCGTCGATCAACCTGATGGAGCCGGGGGCAGCGCCCAGGATGCGTTCGAACGCGTCAAGGTAGCTGACGAAATAGCGCTCGGCGTCCTCGAATGTGACCTTGCCCGCCTGCCGCGCGATGAAAAGCTCGAGCGCGCGGTTCTGGAAACCTTCGATGAGCATCACCAGGACCATCGCGGTGTCCTCCGGGGACTGCGATGTGAAGGCACCTTCGGCCACTCCCTGCCGGACGATCTGCGTGAGCAGCGGGACCAGCCGGGTCATCAGCCGCTGGCGGATCTTCTCGCGAAAGATCGCGTTCTCGTCTGACATCCAGACTTGCATGAGCGAAAGGACCAGCGCCCGCTGCTCCGTCTTCCAGCGCCCGATGTCGGAGAAGACTCGTGTCAGCTTGTCGGCCGCCGGCAGGCCGGCGTCGCCGATCACGGGCGCGGCGTTTGCCAGCGCGGCGTCAGTGATCCGATCGACCACCGCCTCGAGCAAGGCCTGCTTCGAATCGAAGTAGTGGTAGAAGGCGCCCCGCGAGGCGCCGAGCTCCTGGAGCAGGTCCTGGATGCTCATCGCCTCGTAGCCCTTGGTCTGCAGCAGGCGCTGGGCGGCCTCCATGAAGGCCTCCTTACGGACAGTGTGCCTCTCGAGATCAAGGGTCCGGGCCACGGCCAGGATAATAGCAGACCGACAGTCGGTCTATTAATCCAAATGCACTCGCTCGCGGGGTGCCGGTGCATAATCCCGCCACCGCGATGGCCCGAAGTCCCCTGCTTCCGTACGCCGCTCAGACCACTTTCCGAGATCAATACCGCGCCGCCCGTCCGGGCTGGATGTCAAGCGGCGACCAGTTCGACCTCGTGGTGCGGAAGCACCTCACGCCTGAGAGCGCCGTGCTCGATCTTGGCTGCGGCCGCACCGGAGGCATCGAGCGCTTCTGGCGTGAGGCCCGCGTGGCCGTCGGCGTCGACCCCGACCTCGGGTCTCTCGTCGCCCGCGGACAGGGAATGCCCGTGATGCAGGGCGGCGGCGAGCACCTGCCCTTCGCGGACGGGTCCTTCCACATGGTCGTGAGCGTGTGGGTGCTGGAGCATCTCGAGAACCCGGAGAACGTGTTCGCCGAGATCGCACGGGTGCTCAAGCCAGACGGGCACTTCATCTTCCTCACGCCGAACGCGCTGAATCCGCTGGTCTTGGGCAACCGCGTCGGCCAGCTTGCGCCGTGGCTGCAGAAGCAGCTCGTTTCGAATGTCTACGGACGCGACGGCGCTGACACTTTCGCCGTGCGCTACCGCGCGAACACGAGCTCGCGCATCAGGGAGATGGCCGCTGCAACGGGCTTCGACGTGGCCGAGCTGAAGGTGATGGCAGATCCGACCTACGTCGCTTTCAACGCGCTTCTGTTCAAGGCGGCGATGCTGAGCGACCGCGTGCTGCCGGCAGGTTTCGGCGTTCATCTCCTTGGGGATCTGCAGAAGCGCCAGTAAGCCTCGGTACTCTTAGGGGTCCATTGCCCGCCACGAATTCGGTTCGAGACCGGCTGGACGAGCTGTTCCGGCAGCGCATCGTCATTTTCGACGGGTCCGTTGGCGTGCTCATCCAGCGCAAGGGCCTGACCGAAGAGGACTTCCGCGGTGAGCGCTTCAAGAATCATCCGCGGCCGCTGCGCAACGACGTCGACGTGCTGTGCCTCACGCGGCCAGACATCGTCGCGCAGGTCCATCGCGACTATCTCGAGGCGGGCGCCGACCTCATCACCACCAACACCTTCACCGCAACGCCGATCTCGCAGGCCGACTACGGCCTCGAGAGCTTCGTGTACGAGATGAACCGCCGCGGCGCGGAGATCGCGCGCGCGGAGGCGGACAAGTTCGACAACCGGTTTGTCGCCGGTTCGCTGGGGCCCACCAACGTCACGCTCTCGCTGTCGCCCAAGGTCGACGATCCATCGTTCCGCGAGATCACCTTCGACCAGCTGCGTGACGGATACGCCGAAGCCGTCCGCGGCCTGCGCGACGGCGGCGCGGATTTCCTTCTGATCGAGACGATCTTCGACACGCTCAACGGCAAGGCGGCCATCGCCGCGGCCAGGGAGACCGCGCCCGAGCTGCCGATCTTCATCTCGGTCACCATCGTCGACCGCGCCGGACGCAACCTTTCCGGCCAGACCGTCGAGGCGTTCTGGACCTCGGTCGAGCACGCCCAGCCTTTCGCCGCGGGCGTCAACTGCTCGCTCGGCGCGACCGAGATGAGGCCTTACATCGCTGACATGTCGCGCGTCGCGCCTGTCTACGTCTTCTGCTATCCGAACGCCGGGCTGCCCAATGCGATGGGGGGTTACGACGAGAAGCCGAACATGACGAGCAGGCTGCTGGGCGAGTTCGCCGAGAGCGGATTCCTCAACGCCGCCGGCGGCTGCTGCGGCACCACGCCTGAGCACATCAGGCATATCAAAGCGGTCATGGCGGACCTGGCCCCGCGCGAGCTGCCGGCGCCTGCTCCGCACACTCGCTTCAGCGGGCTGGAGCCGTTCGAGATCACGCCCGAAAGCGGATTCGTGACCATCGGCGAGCGCACCAATATCACCGGCTCGCAGCGATTCAAGCGCCTCATCGAGTCGGGCGACTTCAGCGGCGCCGTGCAAGTCGCGCTTGACCAGGTGCGCGGCGGCGCCAACCTGCTGGACGTGAACATGGACGCCGACCTCCTCGACTCGGAGGCCGCGATGGTCAAGTTCCTCAACCTCATCGCGACCGAGCCCGAGATCGCTCGCATCCCGATCATGGTCGACAGCTCGAAGTGGACAGTGCTCGAAGCCGGTCTCAAGTGCGTGCAGGGCAAGGGCGTCTGCAACTCGATCAGCCTCAAGGAAGGCGAGGAGGCATTCCTCGAGAAGGCGCTCAGGGTGCGCGAGCTCGGCGCCACGGCCGTCGTGATGGCCTTCGACGAGAAGGGCCAGGCCGACTCCCTCGAGCGCAAGGTCGGCATCTGCGGGCGCGCGTATCACCTGCTGACCGAAAAGGCGGGCTACCGGCCGGAGGACATCATCTTCGACCCCAACATCCTCGCCATCGCGACAGGCATCGAGGAGCACAACGGGTACGCAAAGGCCTTCATCGAGGCAACGCGAGAGATCAAGCGGCGCTGCCCGGGCGTGCGCATCTCCGGCGGCGTGTCGAACCTTTCGTTCTCATTCCGGGGCAACAACCGCGTGCGCGAGGCGATGCACTCGGCGTTTCTCTATCACGCGATCCGCGCCGGCCTGGACATGGCCATCGTCAACGCCGGCCAGCTAGCGGTGTACGAGGACATCCCGAAGGACCTGCTGGTGCTGGTCGAGGACGTCATCTTCGACCGGCGACCCGACGCCACGGAACGCCTGGTCGAGTTCGCCAAGAGCGTCTCAGGCGCCGGCGCGAAGCGCGAGGTCGACCTCAGCTGGCGCGAAGGGACAATCGAGGAGCGTCTTGCGTTCGCCGTGCTGCACGGCGAGGTGGCGTACATCGAGGCCGACGCCGAGGAGGCGAGGCAGAAGTACGGCAAGCCGCTCCAGGTGATCGAAGGTCCGCTGATGGACGGCATGCGCGTGGTGGGCGATCTCTTCGGCGCGGGAAAGATGTTCCTGCCGCAGGTGGTCAAGAGCGCGCGGGCGATGAAGCGCGCGGTCGCATACCTCGAGCCGTTCATGCTCGCCGAGAAGGAAGCCTCCGGGGTGCGGCACGCGCGGGGCAAGCTGGTGCTCGCGACCGTCAAAGGCGACGTTCACGACATCGGCAAGAACATCGTCGGCGTCGTGCTCGGATGCAACAACTACGAGGTACACGACCTCGGCGTGATGGTGCCTGCAGACCGCATCCTGGACACCGCGGTCGAGCTCGGTGCCGACGCGGTGGGACTGTCGGGCCTCATCACACCCTCGCTCGACGAGATGGTCGACGTGGCCAAGGAGATGACGCGACGCGGGATTGAGATCCCACTGCTGATCGGTGGTGCGACAACCTCCAAGCAGCACACCGCGGTGCGCATCGCACCCGCGTACAGCGGCTCGACCGTGCACGTGCTCGATGCATCTCGCGTCATTGGCGTCGTGTCCGACCTCTTCGACGCGGGCCGGCGCCCCAAGTTCGACAGCGACAACCGCGCACTGCAGGAAAAGCTGCGCGCGCAGCACACATCGGTCAAGCGCGAGATGCTGCCGCTCGACGCTGCCAGGGAAGGCCGGTGGCGGGTTGATTTCGACGCGCTGCCAAAGCCGCCGTTCACAGGCGCGCGCACCATCGAGCCGGATCTCAAAACGCTGAGCGAGTACATCGACTGGACGTTCTTCTTCCACGCGTGGGAGCTCAAGGGCAAGTACCCGGCAATCCTCGACAGCCCGTCGCAAGGCGCCGCGGCGCGCGAGCTGTTCGGTCACGCGCAGGAGCTGCTGGGCGAGATCGAGTCGCAGGGCCTGCTGCACGCGCGTGGCGTCTACGGCTTCTGGCCGGCGCGCACTGACGGAGACGACATCGTGCTCGAAAACGGCGTGCGCTTCCCGATGCTGCGCCAGCAGGTCGACCATGGCGACGACAAGCCGTATCTCTCGCTGGCCGACTTCGTGGCTCCCGCGGACGACCACATCGGCGCGTTCGCGGTGACGGCCGGCCTCGGTGTCGACGAGCTGGCCGCGAGGTTCTCCGCCGAGCACGACGACTACCGCGCGATCATGACCAAGGCACTGGCGGACCGCCTGGCCGAGGCCTTCGCCGAGTACCTGCACGAGAAGGTGAGGCGCGACTGGTACGAGGCCGGACCGAAGATGTCGAACGAGGACCTCGTCCGCGAACGGTACCGCGGCATCAGGCCTGCGTTCGGCTACCCCGCGTGCCCCGACCACACCGAGAAGCGCACCCTCTTCGATCTTCTGGGTGCGCGCTCGATAGGAATGGAGCTGACCGAGACGTGCGCGATGACGCCGACCGCCGCAGTGGCCGGCCTCTACTTCGCGCATCCGCAGTCGCGCTATTTCATGGTCGGCAAGATCGGGCGCGACCAGCTGTCCGACTACGCCCGCCGCAAAGGCATGACGGTTGCAGAGGCGGAGCGGTGGCTGCGCCCCAACCTGGGGCGACGCCGGGTGGCACTACTGATCTGCCCGTGACCCAGGTCGGTTTCACGTGCAATCTCCCGGTCGTCGTCATGGCCGGAGGCGGTGACTTCGCAAGCTACACCGGTGGCTTCATCAGCTTTCCGGCCGGGACGTACGCGCAAGATCCGAACGGCTTGATCACTACAGGGTCATCGCCGCAGGAGGTCGCGACCAAGGCAGCGCCGGTGCTCACTGGCGTGCCCCAGGACGGCCCGACGTTCTACGACTCGGGCATCCATCGATGGGTCCCGGTCAGCGCGGCGCA
>VBFW01000083.1 GCA_005880525.1 Chloroflexota bacterium
GGCGGGTTTGGCCTCGTGTCCCTCGATCCAGAACGTGCCGTCGGCCGCGTGCTCCTTCTTCCATATCGGCACGGATTCCTTGAGGGTGTCGATGCCCCACCTGCACGCGGCGATTGCCTCCTCGCGGTGCGGTGCTGACACGCAGACCACGACGGATGCCTCGCCTATCTCGAGGTGCCCGGTTCGATGCGCCATCGCCACTCGCGCGCCCGGCCAGCGCGACTTGATGTCGTCGCCGATCTTCCGCATCTGAGGCACCGCCATCTCCGCAAAAGCCTCGTAGTCGAGATGGGTCACCGACTGGCCGCGCGAGTTGTCGCGGACGATGCCGGTGAACGTGCAGATCGCCCCGGCGCCGGGATGCGTCACGGCCGCCTCCAGCTCGCGGGCGTCGAGCGGCCCGGTGGTCACGTCGTAACGCAAATCAGCAGCCTCCGCTGACGGGAGGGATGAAGGCCACCTCGTCATCGTCCGAGACCGGCGCTGTCCATGCGGCAAACTCCTGGTTGATCGCGCCGCGCACCGCTGTGCGGTCTGACTCGAGCGCTGGGTGTCGCTGCCGCAAGACGTCGTACACGTCCGCGAGCGTCGAGCCAGGCGCCACCTGGATCGCCACTGTCTCCGTGCCCGCCTGCTCGCGTAGTCGCGCGAAAAAACGGACACGAAGCGCGATCGCTACCGCCACGAGCCCATCTTAGTCACCGATGAAGACGTGAACTTCCTTGCCCGAGTCCAGGGCGCGTTCGACTGTGTTGCGAGTCCCCTTGGACGTCCCGTCCCAGAACGCCACCAGGACGTCGCAGGCGTCGACCAGCCGCTGGTTGCGCGCGGCGGCCTTGCTCGCGTCGGCCATCTCGTCGAACGAAGCCGGAATCACCTGGACCGGAATGCCCTTCTCCCGCGCCGCCTTCGTGGCCGCTGCATCCACCCCGCTTGCGCTGCCGGTGATGACCGACGCCCGTGGCGGCAGCGACTTCACGTACTCGGCGACTCTGACCGGCTCGCCGAAGTGCCGGCTCCCGACTATTCCTACCTTCAACCTAGCCCGAGGACGAAGCGCTCTTGCCGATCATCGTGATGTTCTTCTCGAACATCTCGCGCAGCTTCGTCGCCTGGCGGTCGTAGTCCTCGCGATTCCGCCAGCTGTCCCGCGTCTCGAGCACCTCTCGCCGGACGCCCGCCACGCGCTTCGGCATGTGCAGCCCCCCAGCCGGTGTTCAGCATCCACACGTCAGCGTGGTGCCGCTTGACGCGCTCGATGAGCATGTCCGCGTAGCGCTCCGGCGGCAAGACCAGAAACGGCGCCGCAAAACACGTTGAGAAGATCGGCTCCGGCTCGGTAATGCCTCGCTCGGTGCCGGCGACCTTGGCCGTGTAGCCACTCAGGAAATAGAAGCGGATCTGGTCCTCGTCGAGCCGGGCCACCGGTGGCAGCACGCCGTAAGCGTCAGCCTACAGGAATATCACGTTGTGGGGGTGGCTGCCCATGCCGGTGAGGATCGCGTTGGGGATCAGATCGATGGGATATGCCGCGCGCGTGTTCTCGGTCTTCTCGTCGGAGTCGTAGTCGGGCACGCGCGTCTGCGAGTCGTAGACGACGTTTTCCAGGATCGTGCCGAAGCTCTCCGTCGCGGCGTAGATCTCCGGCTCCGATTCCTGGTGGATGCGGATCGTCTTGGCGTAGCAGCCGCCCTCGAAGTTGAAGATGCCGCGCTCACTCCAACCGTGCTCGTCGTCGCCGATGAGCCGGCGCGACGGGTCCGCCGACAACGTCGTCTTGCCGGTGCCGCTCAACCCGAAGAAAAGCGCCACGTCGGAGCCGTCCTGCTCGGTGTTGGCCGAGCAGTGCATCGGAAACACATTTTGGGCGGGCAGCAGGTAGTTGAGCGCGGTGAAGATCGACTTCTTGATCTCGCCGGCGTAACCCGTACCGCCGATGAGCACGATGCGGCGCCCGAGGTTGACCAGGATGAACGTCTCGCTCTTCGTGCCGTCGCGGGCGGGGTCAGCCTTCATCGACGGCAGCGCGATGACCGTGAAATCCGGCTCGAAGCTCAAATGCTCTTCGGCGTTGGGCCGGATGAAGAGGTTCCGCGCGAACAGGCTGTGCCACGCCATCTCTGTGATCACGCGCACCCGCAGCCGGAAGCGCGGGTCGGCGCACGCGAACACGTCCTGCGTGTAGACGGGCTGCGTCTGGACGAACTCTTCCATGCGCGCCAGAAGGCCGTCGAACTTGGCGGACGCGATGGGCTGGTTGCCGGGATGCCACCAGATGGCGTCCTGGCTGGTCGGCTCCTTGACGAAGAACTTGTCCTTCGGAGGACGGCCCGTGTGCTTGCCGGTCTCGGCGGTCAGGGCGCCGGTCGAGACGATGGCCGCCTCATCCCGGCGGATCGCCTCTTCGTAAAGGGCGGCGGGACTGAGATTGCGCCTTTCGACAGCGACCTCACCCTTCGCGACCACGACCTAAACGCTACTACGCGATGCGCGCGCGTCGGGCGCTGGCCCGCCGCCGCTGCTTGCCGCTCACGTAGTCGACCAGGATGTACTCGCCGAGCCGGTCCGGCGAGACGAAGAACGCGCGACCCTTGTTGATCCGCGTCATCTGGTTGATGAACTCGGTCAGGTACGGCCCGCGCTCGAGCATGAACGTGTTGATCACGATCCGGTCGCGCGTGCAGCGCCTGACCTCGCTCAGGGTCTGCTGGATCGTCTTGTAGGTCGGCGGATAGGCGAATGACGCGCGACCGTTCTCTTCCAGATGTGCGGTGGGCTCGCCGTCCGTGATCATGATCACCTGGCGATTGCCGCGGTGCTTGGCCAGCAGCGAGCGGGCCAGCTGGAAGCCGTGCTGCATGTTCGTGCCGTACACGTAATCGTTCAGCGCCAGCTGCGGCAGTGACTGCGGCTTGAGCTCGACCGCGTAGTTGGAAAAGCCCACAACGTAGAGCGAGTCACGCGGGTACTGGCTGCGGATCAGCGAATCGAGGGCGATGGCGACCTTCTTCGCCGCCAGGAAGCAACCGCGCAGGAACATCGACCGGCTCATGTCGATCATCAGCACCGTCGACGCCTGCGTCATGTGCTCGGTGCGGTGGACGACGAAGTCCTGCGGCGCCATCTTGACGGGCACCTTCGGCCCCTCGCGCACGATCGAGTTGAACAGCGTCTCCTTCATCTCGAGCAGGAACGGGTCGCCGTACTCGTAGGTCTTGAGGTCATCCGAGGCATCGGTGCCGACGCCGCCGCGCCACAGCTGGTGCTGGCCCATCCGCGTCTTCTTGAGCTGGTCGAAGATGTCCTTCAGCGCCGACTGGCCGATGCGTCGCATGCCGCGCGGCGTCAGCTCCAGGCGGCGACCGCGACGCTCCACGTAGCCAGCCTTCTCGAGCATGTCGGTCACGCGCCGCAGCTGGTCCAGAGCCTGGCGCGCGTCCGGGCCCAGCAGCTCCTGCGCGAGCGAGCGGTCGACGTCGTCCGGGCGGAAGCTGCCGCGCTCGAGCTGCGACTCGAGCCGGTCCATCTGCTGCAGGCGCTCCATGAGCCCCATCGCCTCGCCCATGCTGAGCGGGTCCTCGCCGAAGAACGGATAGCGCTCCGTCAGCTCCGAGGGCGGCATCATCGCCTGCATGAAGCCCGACAGGCGCGCCAGCTCCAGGCGCAGCGAATCGTCCTGCAGGAGCGCGTCCATCATCTGGCGCAGCTCCTCCCGCGCCTCGGGGCTCAGGCTCTGCAGCAGCGATTGCATCTGCGCCATCTGCCGCTGCAGATGCTCGAGCAGCTCGTCGAGGCTGTTGATGCCGGGCGGGAACATGTCGCCGAACTTCTCCATGAAGCCGTTGAAGTCAGGCGTCCGGCCCTCCATGCGGTCCTCGAGCATCTTGTTGAGAGAGCGCACCATGTCGCGAACGCGCGACAGGTCCTGGCCCTGCATCTGCTCGATCGAGCCCTTCAGGCCCTGGAACATCTGGTCGAGCATCTGCTTCTGCAGCCGCTGCATCAGCGCTTCGAACTTCTGGCGCGCCTCGTCGTCCACGAACTCGTAGTCACGCAGCGCTTTCACGCGTCCGCCCAGCTCCTCAGGCATGCGGTCGAGCTGGTCCGTGCGCTGCTTGGCGATGCGCTCCATGAGCTTGCGAGCTTCCGGCGTCGCGGCCTCGTTCTGGCGCCGCTCGATGCCCTCGCGCTCGGTGTCGATGACGTCCTGCACCTCCTGGCGCAACTGGTCGACTGTGGAGTCGAGGTTGTAGCGGCCGAGCTCGCGCTCGCGCGCCTCACGCAGCTGCTTGAGGAGCTGCTCCAGGCCCTGCATGTTCGGCGAGCCCCATCGCAGCAGGCGCTGCAGCGCCGCGTTGAGGTCGCCGTAGTTCATCAGGTCGTCGGACAGCGAGTCCAGCAGGTCCCCGGCGTCGAGATCGTCCACGCGCTGGGAGCCGTCCCAGCGCGAGTACCGAAAGGTCACGCCCCCAAGCTAGCAGGCTGCCAGCCGCCCAACTGCTTTTCGATCCACCCGGCTGCGGCCAGCGCCGCGTAGTCGCGCCAGTTGCGCGCCACGACCTGCACGCCGATGGGCAGACCCTCGGGCGACGTGCCTGCGCGCACGACCACCGCCGGATTGCCGCCCAGGCTGTACGGCACGGTAAAGCTGTACTGGTCGTCGATGGGGATCTTCGCCCTGTAGAGCGGCGCGGCGTCCGCGGCGACCGGCGTGAGGATCAGGTCGTAGGACTGCATGAACGAAAGCAGCTGCGTGCGGAATTGATCCCACGCGTTGATGAGCCGCTCGTGGGTCATGCGCACGCGGCCCCAGTAGCCGCGGGTCACCTCCCGGGCCTCGACCAGGCCCTGCGGCCTCGCCTCGGTGACGCGGCAGCCTGCGCCCGCAAGCGCGTGCACCGCCGCCTGGAGCGCCGCCACTGTCGGCTTGCTTGGGGACACCATGCCGTCGTCGGCGTACCAGGCGACCTTCAAGCCGTGCAGCTTGGGCCGGCGGCGGCGCGGAGGCATCGGGATGACTGCCGAATCGATGCCGTCGGGTCCGACCAGGATCGGCAGCACGAGCGCAAGGTCGTTCACGAAGCGCGCCATCGGCCCCACCTGGCTGCGCGGGTCCATCAGGCCGCCTACCAACCCGTACGCGCCGGTGCTCGGGACCCAGCCGGTCGTCGGCTTCAGCGCCGCGATCCCGCAGTAGTGCGCGGGCAGCCGGATGCTGCCACCCGAGTCGCTGCCGATGCCGAGCGGCGAGCCCGCGGCGGCGATGATGGCCGCCTCGCCGCTGCTGCTGGCGCCGGGCGAGCGAGTTAGGTCGTAGGGGTTGCGCGTGCCGCCGTGCAGCGGATTCCAGCTCTCGCCGCCGGTCCCGCCGGGCGGGCAGTTGGACTTGCCCAGCAGGATCGCGCCCGCCGAGCGCATGCGCGCGATGACCGTCGCGTCCTTGTCGGGAACGTTGTTCTTCAGCTTGCGCAGGCCGGCCGTGGTGGCGACGCCCGCGGTGTCGAAGATGTCCTTGGCCGTAAACGGGACACCGTGCAGCGGCGGCGGCTCGAAGCCGCGCTTGGCAAGATGTCGGTCAGCGGCCTTGGCCTGGCGGATGGCGCTCTCGTTGGTGACCCAGACGATCGCATTGAGGCGCGGGTTGACGGCGCCGATGTGCTCGAGGTGCGCCCGGACGACCTCCTCCGAAGAAAGCCGGCCGTCCCGGATGGCACGCGCCAGCCAGCTGGCCGGAGCGCCTACCGGGTCGCGCATTTCGGGCTAGATCATGACGGCCGAAACTGCGCTTTGTATACAAACGCACCTTATTCCGCCTGAATTCGCGCCGTTTGTATACAAACGGAGTGGACTCGACTGTTTAGATCGTGTCTCCAGGCTTGATGTCCAGCACGTGGTACTCCTTCCCCACCAGCT
>VBFW01000084.1 GCA_005880525.1 Chloroflexota bacterium
GACCCGCATCGGTCGGAGGGTCTGCCGCCGTTCCTTGCCGAGGAACCTGGCGTGAACTCGGGGATGATGGTCGCCCAGTACACCGCGGCCGCGCTGGTGGCGGAGAACCGCCGCCTGGCTGCGCCGGCCAGCGTCGACTCGATCCCGACGTCGGGCATGCAGGAGGACCATGTGTCGATGGGCTGGGGCGCGGGCCTGAAGCTGCGCTCGGTCATCGACAACCTCACGTCGATCCTCGCCGTCGAGCTGATGGTGGCGGCTCGAGCGCTGGACCTTCGAGCGCCGCTGCAGCCCTCGCCGGCAACAGGCGCCGTGCGCGCGCTCGTGCGGAAGCACATCAAGGGCATGGGCCCCGACCGGGTGATGGCGCCCGAGCTCGCTGCCGCGGTGGCGCTGGTGCGAAGTGGCGAGGTCATCGCCGCAGCCGAGGCGGCCGCCGGGCGCCTGCGGTGAGCCGCATCATCCACGCCCCGACCGGATCGGAGCGGACCTGCCGCGGCTGGGCGCAGGAGGCAGCGATGCGCATGCTCATGAACAACCTCGACCCGGCGGTGGCCGAGCGGCCCGAGGACCTCGTGGTCTACGGCGGCACAGGCCGCGCCGCGCGATCGTGGGAGGCGTTCGACGCGATCGTCGGCGAGCTGAAGGTTCTGCGCGATGACCAGACCTTGCTCGTGCAGTCGGGCAAGCCGGTCGGCGTGTTCGACACGCATGAATGGGCGCCGCGCGTGCTCATCTCCAACTCGATGCTCGTGCCCGAGTGGGCGACATGGGAGGAGTTCCGCCGGCTCGAGGCGCTGGGTCTGACCATGTACGGCCAGATGACCGCGGGCTCG
>VBFW01000085.1 GCA_005880525.1 Chloroflexota bacterium
AGCTCGCGGCGGACGCAAAGAAGCAGCGCAAGGCGCTGTCCATCGGGCTGCACGGCAACGCGGCCGAGGTGTTGCCGGCGCTGGCTCGGCGCGAGTTCGACGTCGACATCGTCACCGACCAGACGCCTGCGCACGATCCACTCAGCTACATCCCCGCCGGCATCAGCCCTGACGACGCGCAGGAGCTGCGGCTCGACGAGCCCGACACGTATATAGGTCGCGCGCGCGAAAGCATGGCGCGCCACGTCGAGGCGATGGTCGCGTTCCTCGATCGCGGCGCTGAAGTTTTCGATTACGGCAACAGCCTTCGCGCCGAGGCGAAGCTGGGCGGTTACGCGCGGGCCTTCGACTATCCGGGATTCGTGCCCGCGTACATCCGGCCGCTGTTCTGCGAGGGCAAAGGTCCGTTCCGGTGGGTCGCGCTGTCCGGCGACCCGGCGGACATCGCGGCCACCGATCGCGCAATGCTCGAGGAGTTCTCCGACGACGAACCGCTCGTGCGCTGGATCAAGGCCGCCGGCGAGCGCGTGCACTTCCAGGGCTTGCCCGCGCGTATCTGCTGGCTCGGATATGGGGAACGCGCCCGCGCAGGCCGGCGCTTCAACGATCTGGTTCGCAGCGGCGCGGTGAAGGCGCCGATCGTGATCGGCCGCGACCACCTCGACTCAGGCTCGGTGGCGTCGCCTTACCGCGAGACCGAGTCGATGCGCGACGGGTCGGACGCAATCGCGGACTGGCCAATCCTGAACGCGCTGCTCAACACGTCGAGTGGGGCGTCCTGGGTGAGCGTGCATCACGGCGGCGGCGTCGGTATCGGCCGCTCGATCCACGCGGGGATGGTCGTGGTGGCCGACGGCACCGAAGCCGCGGCGGCGAAGCTCCAGCGTGTGCTGACGAACGACCCCGGCACCGGCGTGATGCGTCACGCAGACGCCGGCTATGAGCGGGCGCTCGAGGTTGCGAGCGAGCGAGGCGTCCACATCCCCATGCATCTTGCGTAACTCAGGATGGGCACCCTCTCCCCAGTGGGGAGAGGGATCAGGGGAGAGGATGCTGTGAGGGGATCAGGCGTCTGGCACGCGGAGCAGGCGTGGCTCGGCCACGTCGCCACCGACGTGCTGATCGAGGTCGAGGACGGCCGCATCTTCGCGGTGGCAGAGAACGTGCAGCCGCCGGCCGACGCGGTGAAGCTGGAGGGCTTCACGTTCCCCGGCCTTGCCAACGTGCACAGCCACGTTTTCCAGGAATCCCTGCGCGGACGAACCGAAACGGGCGGTGGCGACTTCTGGGAATGGCGGCGCCAGATGTTCGACGCCGCGCAGGGCTGGGACCGGCCGAGCTACACCGCATACGCGCGCACGGTGTTCAGGGAGATGCTGCACGCGGGCATCACGGCAGTCGGCGAGTTCCACTACCTGCACCGCTACGGCAACGAGCTCGGCGAGGCGCTGATCGACGCCGCGCGCGCGGAGGGCATCCGCATCACCCTGCTCGACGCGTGCTACCTGCGGGGCGGGCTGGACGGCAGGCCACTCGAAGGCGTGCCGCGATCGTTCTCCGATGGTGACGTCGACCGGTGGGTTGCCCGGGTGGACGAGCTACGCGGAGGGGAAGGCGTCCACATCGGCGCGGCCATCCACAGCGTGCGTGCCGTCGATCCGGCGTCGATGCGGGTCGTCGCGGCCTGGGCGCGCCAGCGGAAGGCACCGCTTCACATGCATCTTGCCGAGCAGCCGGCGGAAGTGGATGAATGTCTGGCCGTAGAAGGCTGCACGCCGGCCGCGTTGCTCGAGCGCGAGGGCATTCTCGGCCCCGACCTGACCACCATCCACGCCATCCACGTCAACGACGAGGACGTTGCCCTGCTTGGATCGCACCAGGTCCGGATCTGCGCAGGCCCAACCACCGAGCGCGACCTCGGCGACCGGGTCGGCCCGCTGCGCGCGCTCGCTGATGCAGGCAGCCCGATATGCCTGGGGTCGGACTCCAACTCGGTCATCGACGTGCTGGAGGAGGCCCGCGCCCTGGAGCTGGACCAGCGTCGAGCCACCGGCCGGCGGGTGATCCATGCGCCAGAAGAGCTGCTCGAGGCCGCGACAGTGGCGGGTATGCGGGCTCTCGGCTGGGAAGCAGGGGAGCTGAAGGCGGGGATGCTGGCAGACTTTGCGACCGTGCAGCCGCCGCGGATGGACTGGAGAGGCCTCGGTGTGGGCTACCTGATCTTCTGCTGCTCGGCGCGCGACGTCACGCACGTGGTGGTCGGCGGCAGGACCGTGGTCGGAAAGGCTTCGTGAGGCGGCTCTACAACATCGGGCGCCTGTTCACGGGTGCCGAGGAAGGCGTAATCGCTGGCGCGGCCGTCATCTTCGAGGGCGATCGCATCGCCTGGTGCGGCCATGACGGGAGAGAGCCGCGCGTCCTGATGGACGCGGTGTCAGATGACTACGACTGCGGCGGCGGGCTCGTGACGGCCGGGCTAATCGACGCGCATTCGCATCCGCTGTACGCGGGCGACCGGCTGGCAGAGGTGGCGATGCGTGCTGAAGGCCGCTCGTACACCGAGATCGCAAAGGCAGGCGGCGGCATCAAGGCCACTGTGAAGAGCACGCGTGACGAGACCGCCACTGCACTGGAGGCGGCAGGCGCACGCAGGCTTGCGCAGTGGTTCGACGGAGGCGCGACCACCGTCGAGGCGAAGACCGGCTACCACCTGAATCGCGAGGGCGAGCTGGCCGCGGTTCGCATCCTCAAGCGGCTGAGCGACCGCGACGACGTGCCGCGCATCGAGGTCACGTTTCTCGCGGCGCACGCGGTGCCGCCGGATCGCGGTGCGAGCCCGGCCGCCTATGCGACACAGGTCGCAGCATGGTGCGCGGATGCGCGAGCGGCCGGGGCGCGATTC
>VBFW01000086.1 GCA_005880525.1 Chloroflexota bacterium
GAGCTTTGGCAGCCACCTCCGGGACAGTGAGTTTCCTGTGTTGGTGGGCGGTAGTTCCCTAACGCTGACCAATTGACCGTCATCGGTCGTCCTATCAACCTTGGTCTGGT
Organism: Chloroflexota bacterium; assembly: GCA_005880525.1. GTDB lineage: Bacteria > Chloroflexota > Dormibacteria > Dormibacterales > Dormibacteraceae > CF-118. Next base: position 111 of record VBFW01000086.1, read on the forward strand.
CATCTCGCTGCAATGCAGTGGAGCCAATGCCCGCCGCGTTTCATGGATATGGCCGTCCAACTAAGTCCAACACTGCCGACGGTATCGTTGGGCCTCGGGGTCGTGGCCGTAGTGCTTATCCCGCTTGGTTTTGTTGTCGTGGTCATCGGCGACGTCGCGTCAATCGCTTGGCGGTCAGCTGGGCTCATTGCTGGCGCCATGACGGCTTTGGCCTTTATCTCCAGCCCTGGCTTTGCGATCGCTGCCATTCTCACTGGTCACTCCGCACGGCGCCGGTATCCGGGCGAGGCGTTCGGCCGCGCAGGGTTAATCGTGGGATACGTTGCCCTCGGCATGTTTCTGGCGCTTGTCGTTCTAATGGCGATTGCTTGGATGTCAATCCGCGCCAGGTAAGTACGGTGAACGGGCGGGATCGGCGGGAGCGTGTGCGTCTAAATCGCCGGATGGTGCTCGCTTTGGCTGTTGCTGCGGCTGGAAGCCTTCTGTTCTTGGCCGGCGCGCTCGCTGGCAGCGCGGTCATGGTCGGCGATTCGGGCAAGGGCGAGCTCTACCTGTCGGCCGCCACGATCGGGGCAGCGGCCACCGGGATAGGAAGTCTGTACGCGATCGATCAGGTCGGACGGCTCGGACCGCGGCTCGCTCGTCGGTCGTGGCTCGGGCTCCCGCGTTATGTCTGGCTCATCGGATGCGTAGGGCTGGCGTTCGCCCTAACAAATCTCTCGCTAGCCGTCGCCGCGTTCACCGGTGTTGCCCATCCCTAGGGCGCCTTGCCAAACCTCGTGCTGGTCATCGAGATCGGCAGCCGCCACCACGTGTACCAATAACCGGGTTCGCGTTATGGAAAGAACGGTCGATTGGTGTGGCCGCCGTCGACTCGAACCACGTACCTCCGCGCTAGTCCCGGGATGAGCGCTGCGCAGACGCGCTAGTCACGATTGGTCATGCGAAGAGGTGTCGGGGTGTTGTCGGGCGGGTTTGGCGTCGGCGTTAACGGGCCTATCGGCTAGGTGATTCGATCTTCTCGACCCACTTTGCGCGCCACTCGGCGGCTGGAAATGGGGCGGCGAAGTACTCCTTAATGCGAAACACTTTGTCATTGCGCAATTCGAATAGGTCTACGTAATTCCAAACCTCACCGTTTGGGTATACAAGGCGACCTTCAACCACGAAGTTATCGCCGGTTCCAGTAATCCTAAGCGGCGTCCAGGACGGCGTTAGAACCCACTTGTCCTCGGTACCGTGCATTTTCTTGATGGTGGCGTCTGGAAGGCCTGGATAGTTTTCAAGAATCGCGAGGTTGTTCTCTCGGCCTTTGATCCTTTCGCCGGACTGCGGATACTCCACCTCGATTTCGACATCGCCGATCTCGGTGATCAGGGCGGCCAGCTCTTTGAAGTCCCGTGCGTTAAGGGCCTTGTACCACTGATCGAGCTTCGCCCGAGCGGTTTGAGAATCCATGCTGCGAGAGCTTAACCATTACTCGTGGCGGTGGCGCGACCAGGCTGGTGGGCCGTAGTTTCCGTAACGCGAACCAAGGCGGCCGTCAGGCTGTGTAAATCGAGATGTGGTGGGCTCTGGTTTCCATAACGCGAACCACATTGCATTTCGTGGTTCCATCATCCGGCTACCCTAACCTGAGATTTAGTGGCGACTCGTTCATGGGTCAGCCGTGACCGGCGAGCCATCGCTCTCTGGCCAGCTCGCAGGTTGGTGCGCTGGCAGTTTGACAGTGGTCCACATCAGGCCCGCGCCGTGCCGCCACAGGATCTCGAATCTGGTTTCTAACGGCGGGACAGGGGGCGGTCCGGCGCGAGGAAGCCTAGCCGGCCCGGACCCTCGCCAGGATGGGCGCGAAGCTACGCACGCTGTCTCTTGTTGTCGGGAAGAGCCCGATCTGGATGTGGTCGAAACCGCGCCGACCAAACGCGGCGATTGCGTCTGCAATCTCGTCGGGAGCGCCCCTGATCACCGCCCGCCGCTCGGTCATCGGGCCTTCGAATGCGACGGCCAGCATCGCGGACCGTCCCAGAGTGGCCGGGTCCCTCCCGTGTTCCCGGCATGCCGCTTCGACGGCCGCCACAAACGCGTCAGTCTCCTCCAGTTCGTAACTGCCGCCGACCCAGATGTTCCACATGTTGGCGAACTGTGTGATGAGGCGCAGCATCCGCGGCCGGTGCGCCAGCGCACCGATCATGATCGGCGGTCCGTTGGGCCTTGGTCCGCGCGGCCGGAGCTCGAAGTCGCGAGCCTCGTAGAACTCCCCGATGAAATCGACCGAGCCCGTCCGCAGGAGGGGAACGATGATCTGCAGCGCTTCCTCGAACCTGCCGACCCGCCGTTCGAAGGAGTGCCCGAGCATTTGGTGTTCGGGCTCATAGTCGCCTGCCCCGAGACCGAGTATCAGCCGGCCCCCACTGACCTCGTCGACCGAATCTGCCATCTTGGCGAGTAGCGCCGGGTGCCGGTGCGCGGTGCAGGTGACGAGGGTCCCCAGCTGGGGCCGGCTGGTGACAGACGCCAACGCTGCCAGCGTGGTCCAGCACTCCAGCACGCCCAACGGACCCTCAACGCCCTCGCGCCGCCAGGGATCGGATCGCCAGAGGAAGTGATCTACCAGCCACAGCGAGTCGAAGCCCGCCTGCTCAGCTTCCTCAGCGACGGCGCGCACATCCGTCCAGCGCGGTGGACCCAGGCCTGGCTGCTCCTCATGGTTGACAATCAGTCCGACCTTCAAAGCCGCATCACTGTTCCCGGCAGTCTCGCGGGCATCCTGCACCATGTTGATGCTGACAAGCAACCTCTTGATGCAAGCACCAGGGACCGGGCCGCGGCCTCACCGAAGCAGCTAGGTGCAACCGCAAATGCGACAACCTTGGTGTTGTGGTCGGCCGAACGATCAGTCTCCAGGCGCGCGCCGTCGACACCGATTCTTCGTAGGTGATGAAGAAGTTCTAGGCGGCGGCCGTAGGCTGCCTCCGGAGGATCCCTGGGATTAGGAAACCCAGGACTGCTCCACCACCCGGGAATAACAAATCGAGGGCGTTGGCGGGATCAAGGATGGCCATCTCCTGGAGAAGGAGCCCAAGCCCAACGCCCGCAACCAGACCGACGACCAGCCCGACAATGCGCGTGTTACCCGTTGGAACCTGCGTCAGTGTGGCCAACATCCCGATCAGGCCGAGCAGCGCCGCGATCAATCCCAGGACTCCAGCCCAGGTCGTGAGCGGACTTACGTCGTCCACGATGATCAGGACGGAGCCGTCGCAGCTGGTGCTGTTTCCGGCCACGGCCAGGACGCGGGTGTAGGGCGAATAATCCGCAATCCGGTATGGACCCGCGTGTCCGGTGGAGCTTGTGCCGGTGCTGTCAAGGAGCGGAAGACCGATGCCGAACAGGTCCACCTTGAGGTGCGCAGTCCTCTGAGAGCCGGGTGCCGTCGCCACGCCGGTCAGTACGTCCGCGGCAGTGACATGCCACGCGGTTGCGGTCGTTAGATCGACGGTTCCGGACTTGGAGGCGGTGCCGGTTGCTGTGCACCCACCGCTGACATTCGCATGAACCGCTGCAGGTACGACCGCGAGGCCGACCAAGACCAGTACGAATGCGCACGAGATGCGGGCGGCCAGGGGGAGTTTGCTCACGCCCATACATTGCGCCAAAAGCCTGATGGTGGGCCGCCGTGGACTCGAACCACGTACCTCCGCGTTATCAGCACGGCGCTCTGCCAGTTGAGCTAGCGGCCCAGGGTCTCGGCATGCATGGCAGGGGCGGAAGGATTCGAACCCTCGGCCCTCGGTTTTGGAGACCGATGCTCTGACCAGACTGAGCTACGCCCCTATCGGCCGAAGCCAAATTCTACCCAGCCAGTACGATCCAGGCGTGATCGACTCCGGATTCCGCACGTCTGGCGCCAAACGTGCGGAACAGGAGGCAACGAAGGGCGGGTTTGGCGCCAAAAGGGCGCAATGGCTGCTGACGATCTGCCCGTCCTGATCGTCGGAGACGTCCACGGCGACATCGAGCGGCTGTTCCAGGCGCTGAAGCCGTACCCGGCGGACGAATGGCACACGATCTTCCTCGGCGACCTCGTCGACTATGGAATGTTCGGCGTCGGTGCCCTGCGATTCGCGCACGACCGCCGCAACTCGACCGTCCTCCTCGGCAATCACGAGGTGGCGCTGCTCTGGGCGCTGCGCGACGCAACGAGACTCGGCTGGTGGATATCGATCGGCGGCCAGCGCCACGACTTTGACGAAATTGCGAACGACGAGCCGCTCCAGGAATGGCTCCGCGGCAGGCCCGCGCTGATGAAACTCAGCGACGGCACGCTGGTGCAGCACTGCGGGCACGACGGCTACACGCGCTGGTTGGAACAGGACGCGGATGCGATCGAATCGGTGAACGCGAATGTGCACGGCCTGCTGCACAGCGACGGCGAGGCTGAGCTGTGGGACGTGCTCAGCGCGAAGAACGTGTTCGCGCAGCAGCCGATGCGGCTACGCGAATATCTGCAGGCAACGCATTGTCGCCGCGTTTTGTTCGGCCACACGCCGCACCGCAGTCGCGAGCCCGAGGTGTATCACGATGGCCTCGCGATCAATTTCGATGGCGCGTTCTCGCGGTCACATCGGAAACATGCGCGCGTGTCGCCGATAAGCGCTTCCGTCGCGCCTCTGAATTTCCTAAGCTAGGCGCTGCATGCCTGAGGTCCTGACTGCCGAGCACCCGCCTGGCAATCTCAAGACCGCTGCGACTCGCGGCGCCGGCTCGCCGCTGATCGGAGCTGACCGCATCTCGAGGCGGGTGCACCGTCTCGGCCGCGAGATCTCTTCCACGTACGCAGGCATCGACACCCCGCTCGTGCTTGTGGTGATCCTGAAGGGCGCGACAGTTTTCGCTGCGGACCTCA
>VBFW01000087.1 GCA_005880525.1 Chloroflexota bacterium
TCTGCAGCCTCGGGCTGACTCGAGCGCGCCACCTCGCCACGGCGGGCGCAGTGGCGGGGCTGGGAGTACCGGCCGAGTACCTGCTGGTCGACGCGTTCGACGTGCCCTATGCGCCGCTGCCGCAGATGGCGGGGGTGAAAGGAGACCGCACCTGCGCTTCGATCATGGCCGCCAGCATCGTGGCCAAGGTCGCGCGCGACCGGGCCATGATCGAGTACGACCGCATGTACCCGGGCTACGGCTTCGCAGGCCACAAGGGATACGCCACGCGGGCGCACAGGTCGGCCATCCTCCGCCTCGGCCCGAGTCCGATCCACCGCACGACGTGGGCTCCGTTCCGCGCGTTCATCAGCGCCGCCAACTAGGGAGCGCCGGGGAGAAGGCGGCCGCCGAGCTGCTGACCCGGCGAGGCTACGAGGTCGTCGGCGCAGGCTTCACGGCGAGGCGAGGAGAGATCGATCTCCTCTGCCGGCGCGGCGACGACATGGTGGTGGTCGAGGTGAAGACCCGGACCACCGATGCGTTTGGCACGCCGCTCGAGTCTGTCGGCGCGCGCAAGCGCAGGGCGCTGAAGGCCGCGGCGGCCGAATATCGCGCGCTGGCCGATTGGCGCGGGCGCATCCGCTTCGCGGTGGTCGGGCTCACCGGCGACCCGGTGAGCGGTTTCAAGGCTGAGCTGGTCGAGGACCCGTTTGAGTGATCTGCCCAGGCATCCGAAAGTGCCGGTCGAGCTCTGAGGCGTAGGTCCGGCCGATCGTCTCGGCCTGACGAAGCAGCCAGTCGTCGAAACGTCGCGTGCCCTGCGGCGGCTCCTCAGACACGAGCAGCTCCATCATCAAGCCCTTCACCTCTTCCGACGTGAGGATCACGTCGTGCAGGAACAGGCCCATCACCTTGCCCGCCAGCGTGACCAGCGACGGAGGCAGGTACACGTAAGGAGGCCTGCGCCTCACGGCTACAGCGATCTGGTCGACGAGCTCGGTGTACATGAGGATCTCGGGACCGGCGGCGTCCACAGTGATGTTCTCGTCGTGCCTGGCCGCGTTGACCGCGATGTCGGCCACGTCTTCTATGTCGACAGGCTGAAGGCGGTACTGGCCAAGCCCGGGTATCCCGAACACCGGCATGTGCCTGAGCATCCACCCGATGTTGTTGATGAGTATGTCGCCGGGTCCGAAAACGAGCGTCGGCCGGACAATCGCCCACTTGAGCGCCGACTCGCGAACGAGCTCCTCGGCACGCGCCTTGCCGGCGTAATAGGGCAGCGGAGAGTCGACCGAGGGATTGCTCACGCTGATCTGCACGAACTTGCGGACGCCGGCCGCCTCGGCCGCGGAGATGAGGATGCGCGTGTTGGCGACCGCGAGGTCGAAGTCCAGGCCGCCGTGCGGGAACCGCACCCAGTAGGTGTTGTAAAGGACGTCCACGCCCCGCAGCGAGGCAATGAGCCGGGATCGATCGTCGAAGCGCAGCGGCTCGACCTCCACGGCGGCCTCCACGTCCTCGGCCCCTGGACGGTGTGGGTGATTGGTGAGCGTGCGCACACGGCGCCCTTCCTCGAGCAGCCTCCGGGCGATGAACCGCCCCGTATAGCTGAAAGCTCCGGTGACCGCGTCGATGCGGGGTTGCTGCGGCTGCTCCTGCATCAGAAAGGAAAGCGGGTCAGGTCGTAGGCGAGCGTGCCGGGCTTGACGTGGCCGCTGGTCACTACTCGCGGACGGTGACGCACGGCTTCGGCTGGATGCACCTCGGGCCGCAGCGAGTTGAAGATCGGAAAGCGAAGCGTGCCGTCAGGCGACCACTCCGAATAGCGGACGCTCACCACGAGCTCGGGACGGCACCAGTGGACCGGCTTGACCATGATTGGCGGCGGGTCGAGAGGCGAGGCTTCGCTTGCGAGCTCGGCGAGCCGGGTCCTGACGAACCGGGCAGCCTCGTCGTCCCAGCCGCCGCCCACGGTTCCGCACGGCAGCAGCCTCCCGTCTTCGTAAAAGCCGACCACCAGCGCGTCGTAAGGCCGCTCGCCCATCCACCCGACGACCACGAAGTCGTCGGACTTGACGGCCTTGACCTTGAGCCAGAACGGGCTCCGCTGTCCCGGCACGTATGGGCTCTGCTTGTGCTTGGCCACCACGCCTTCGAGGCCGCGCTCGAGGCACGCCTCGAAAAGCTCAACTCCGTCCTCTTCTATGTGATCGGGCACGAAGATGTGTCCGCCGGCCTCGACCGACTTCTGCAGGCGGGCGCGCCGGCGGGTCACTGGTTGCTTGAGCAGCGGCTTCTCTTCCAGGTAGAGCGCGTCGAACGCGAGGTAGGCGACGGGGATCTGCTCGCGCAGGGCGGCTCCGCCCGCGAGGCGCTGGCGCAGCCGGTGATAGTCGGGCCGTCCGTCGCGATCGGTGGCGACCACCTCGCCGTCGATGACGCTCCCTGGCGGCACTCGGGACGCAGCGGCCGTGACCTCGGGAACGATCGCGGTCAGGTCGTTGAAGCCTCGATCGTGAATGTGGACGTGGCCATGCGGATCCCGGAAGAGGAGGCATCGCAGGCCGTCCCACTTGACCTCGAAGACGTAGTCGACGGAGCTGAACGGCGCCTCCGCCGATGCGGCCTGCATGGGCCGCACCTCGCTTGGGAAGCCCTCGAGCTCCATCTGCAGCTGGTCGGCGGGAGCGTCAGCCACGCCAACGAGATTAGACCCGAACGCCCGAGACCCTCCCTCAGGAGGCTTTACGACGCGCCCGCTTCGCTTCCGCCGGCTGTGCTTCCTTGCCGCGCGTGGACCGGCTCTTCTTGGCCGCCTCGACCGACGCACGCAGCGCTTCCATCAGGTCCATGACCTTGGCGGTCTGCGGCGCAGGCGGCGCCTCGATGACCTCGCCGTCGATCTTGGCCTGGACGACGCGCATGACCGCCTCGCGGTACTCGTCCTTGTAGCGCTGAGGCTCGAAGCGGTCCGCCAGGCTCTCGATGAGCGCCTTGGCCATCTCCAGCTCTTTCGGGTTGATCTTCACGTCGCCTTCGAGTCCCTTGAGGCCCTCGGTCGTGCGGATCTCGTCGGGCCAGTTCAAGGTATTCATGAGCAGACCGTTGCCGTTCGCGTGGAGCGCGCAGAGATGCTCGCGATCGCGCAGCGCGATCTTGGCGATGGCCATGCGGCCTGTCGCCTCGAGCGCCTTGCGAAGTAGGTGGTAGGGCTTCTTGCCGAGCTCTTCGGGCTCGATGAAGTAGGCGTTCTTGAAGTAGAGGCCAGGCTCGATGTCCTCCGCGGGCACGAACTCCTGGATGTCGACCGAGTGCGCGGTCGCGAGGGGCAGGTTGTCGAGGTCCTTGTCGTCGATGATCACGTACCTGTCGCGTCCGACCTCGAATCCTTTGAGGATCTCGCCGTAACTGACCTCGTGCTCGCCCTCGGGGCACCACCGCTTGTAACTGATGGGCGACTTGTGCTCCGGGCAGAGCTGCCGAAACGAGACCTTGGAGCTCGCCTCGGTCGCGTTGTAGAGACGGATCGGGATGGAGACCATTCCAAACGAGACGACGCCTTTCCACATCGATCGCGGCATGTGGGGGAGTGTACCTCCTGTAGCGGGTCGCCCGGCTACTTCTTGTAGGCGGGCGGATCAAGCGCCGACATCGCGCCTCTCCATCAGCAACGCGGACACAGCGAAGCCGACGGCCGCGACGATCAGCATGATCACGAGCCCGGTGATATCCACGCCCGAGCTAAGAGGCTGGCCGTAGAGGTGGAAGGCCGACAGGTCCTGCGTCCAGCTCGGCCAGTGGAAGATCGGAGCCAGCTGCACGATGAAGTAGCTCACGAACGCGAATCCGCCGAGCAAACCGACAGTGGCGCGAGGCAGCAGAGACACAAGCAGCGCGCCGATCGCAGCGAAGAACATTGCCATCGGCACCAGCAACAGCGACGCGGAGATCAGCCTGCCCTGGTTGAGGTCGATCGACTGCGCGTGCGATTCGATCCCGACCGCCACGCCGCTGGCCGCGGCGACAACGAGCGCGCCGATCATCACAACCGTCGCTCGCTCGATGAGCACGCCGCGACGTGAGATGGGGTTGCTCAGCACAGCTTCGAGCCGGCCATCTGTGTCCTCTGCCGACCATCGCGCCACCTGCGCGATCGCGTAGCCGGCGATGAGCAGCTGGGCGAAGCCGAACCAGATGAAGCCGAGAAACGACGGATAGATGCCGCTCGTGATGAAGAGGTTGAAGTAGGGCCGCAGTTGCGCCAGCCCGAGCAGTGGCTCGACGATGTTCTTGGTGAGGATGACCATCAACACGCCGAGCAGCGCGACGCCGATGGTCCAGACGGCGAGGCCTGCGCGGCGCTCGTAAAGGCCGCGCAGGACAGGCACGCGCCACACCGGATTTCTGTCGGGCTCGCGAAGGACGTGGTGCGGAGCGACCGGGATCCTGACGAGCGGCGATCCGACGTCGCGGTATGAAAATGCCACGGCCGCAACCACTGTCATCACGGCGGCGCTGCCGAAGAGAGCCTCCACACCGCGCACGTCGAACGTGCCACCGGGCGCGAGTGGCTGGCTCAGATCGTAGTAGCGAAACGGAGAAAGCCAGCGCCAGGCGGAGAGCTGATCGAGCTGCCGGCTGAGGCTGTTGAGGAGAAACAGCCCGAGCAGCACGATCGCCGACGCTGCTGTCGCGTACCGGCTGGCGGCGAACTGGCAGACGAGCATCGTCAGCGCGTAGCAGCACAGGGCGAGCCCGAGAAGGTTGACGCTCACACCGGCGAGCGAGTCGATGCCGATTGACTCATGCGCACCGGACACGCCCGCTTCCACCCCAAGAGCGGCCACCGTCACGGCCACCACGCAGCCTGCCGCGAAGCCGAGAACGCGTGTGACCAGCGCGTCGGTCCGCGCGGTGCCGGTCGCCAGCACCTGCTCGACCAGTCCGCGCTCCTCATCGCCGCGCGCCGCACCGTAAGCGGACACGAGAGCCCAGATCGCGAAGAGGATCGCGAAGAAGCTGTATGCGCGCCATTGCACGTAACCGCCGACCGTGTCGGGTCGAATTGGCGCCGCGATCAAGACCGTGAACTGCGCCGCCAGCTGGGCCATCGACCGCCCAAATGCGGCGCGCTCGGCCGGGGTGTGGCCCACGATCTGGTAGAAACCGATCGACTGCAGGAGCGTGAGTGCGAATGCCAGCGCCGAGAAGCCCGCGATGCCCCAGCGCGTGAGCCTAAGGGAGTAGAGGAAGCTCACTGCGCTCCCGGTAGTACTCGAGGAACATCTCCTCGAGGCTCGGCTCGCGGCTGACCAGGTTCGTCACCTCCGCGCCGTGCAGTGCGTCGAGAAGCGGCGCGAAGCTGCCGTGCACCGTGCAGGTGACGATGCGGTCGTCGACGTTGACGTCGGTCACTCCCTCGGCTCGCCGCATCGCCTTCTCGGGAATGTCGCTGCCATCCGCGAACGAGAGAAAGACGGTGGCGCCGCTGTCGCGCTCCTCGCGCAGCAGGCGGTAGAACTCCTGCTGGTTGAGCGGGTCGAGCCCGCTCGTGGGCTCGTCGAGGATCAGCAGGTCCGGCGCGTGCATGAAAGCGAGGACGATGCCCAGCTTCTGCTTGTTGCCGCTGGAGTACTCGCGAAAGCGCCGGCCCAGGTCAAGGTCGAACCTGTCGCAGAGGCCGCTCACGCGCTTCGGGTCCACACCGCCGCGCATGCGGCCGAAGTAGGCGACGATCTCCTTGCCGGTCATACCGCCGAACTGGGGGATGTCGCCGGGCAGGTAACCGACCCGCTTCTTGACCTCGACCGCGTCGCGCATGCAGTCGATTCCGAATACGTGGGCGGACCCGGAGGTGGGCCGGATCATGCCCATGACGCAGCGGATGGTCGTGGTCTTGCCCGCGCCGTTGGGCCCGAGGTAGCCGAAAACCTGCTGCGGATGGATTACAAGGTCGAGGTCGAACAAACCGTGGCCGCCGCCGTAGTCCTTGGTCAAGCGCGAGGTGCTGAGCGCCGCGACAGCCATGGGCGCAGCATATAAGCCGGCATGTTCCTGGGCGACCTCGAGCTGCACTTACTCATTGCCTCTCACTGGAAGGCCGACGGTGGCCTGATGTTCGGCGTGGTGCCCAAAGTCATGTGGGAGAAGCACAAGCCCCCCGACGGGAACAATCTGATCGACTGCGCCTGCATCTGCTTGATCGCCCGCATCAACGGCCGCGTCATCGTCTGCGAGACGGGCATCGGGACCAAGCTGAGCGAGAAGCGAGCCCAGCAGGTCGTGCTGCGCGAGCCGGAAGGGTTGTTGCACGCGCTGCACCGGCTGGGCATACGGCCCGATGAGGTGGATGCGGTAGTCACGACGCACCTGCACTGGGATCACGCCGGCGGGCTTACCAGGCGTGGTGAGGGCGGATCGTTCGAGCTCACGTTTCCAAAGGCTCGGCATTTCATCCAGAACAGCGAGTGGGACTTCGCGCTGCATCCCGATGTGCGCAGCCAGAGCGCTTACATTCCCGACGACTTCACGCCGTTGATGGACGGGCACAGGCTGGTGGAGCTCATCGACGGGAGCGCCGAGGTGTTGCCTGGCGTGGAAGTGCGCCACGTGGGCGGGCACACGCCAGGCAGCCAGGTGGTGATGCTGCGCTCGGGCGAGTTCGCGTGCGTGGTGACCGGCGATGTCGTCGGCATGACGCCGCACCTGCGTGTGCCGTGGACGATGTCGGCCGATCTCGACGCGCTGCAGCTAATGGAAGAGAAGGCCCGCCTGCTCGACGAAGCGCAGAAGCATCGCTGGCTGCTGGTGCTGAGCCACGAGGCCGACCAGCCCGCGGGCTACATCGAGACTGACGGTAGGTGGCGCCCGGAGCCACGCCTCACCTAGCGTCTTAACAGGCGGGGCTGCGCTTCGCGCGGTCCGCCGGTACTTTGCCCCTCGATGCTCGCAAGCGTGGACTCATGCCTGCTCGCCGGCATGGAGGGCTCGTCGTTTCCGCCGCGACGGCTCACGGTCAACCTGGCGCCGCCTGAGATGCGCAAGGAAGGGAGCAGCCTCGACCTCTCTCGGCAGCTAGTCCGTCCGAATCACACGGATCAGCGGCGAGAGATTCCTCTCTCGTAGCGCGCCGTGTACATGATCACGAGCAGCGCGACGATGAACGTCGGCCCGACGACCAGCGAGTAGGTGACTCCGGAGAGTACGAGCACGCTCGCCACGATGGCGAGGACGACGACGAAGATGGCGGCCACGACAGGCGGTCGCGTCCGGCGCCGTGACCACGCGCGCAGCATCATCGCCGCCGCCAGCAGGCAGGCCACGTCCAGCACGATCAGCCCCACAACGTCGCGCTGGCTCATGGGCAGAGGGTGGGGGAGCGGCGCTCGCCGCTCCCCACGATCGCTGCTCGGGTCACGCCACGTCGGCTACCGGCTCCGCTCCCAGGCCGGTCTGGGCGCGGACGTCGATCTCGTGGAACTTCTGCTCGGCAAGCCGGTCCGCTTTCACCAGCTCGCCGAGGTAGGTGCCGACGATCGCCAGCACGAACCCGATCGGGATGCTGACGATGCCGACGTTCTGCAGAGGGAACGCAGGATTCGCGTTCACGGGCACGGTCCAGCCCGGCCCGATCGCCACCAGCCAGATGGTGACCAGGCTGCCTCCGACCAGCGACGCCACGGCGCCCCAGGTGTTGAACCGCTTCCAGAAGAGCGTGAACAGGATGGCCGGCAGGTTGGCCGCTGAGGCGATCACGAAAGCTACGCCCGCGACGAGGGCCGCCACGTTGGCGGTGGCCCCGACACGCGCCGCCAGCCAGATCGAGAGCAGCCCGACCAGGGCCGCGGTGATGCGCGCGACGAGTACCTGCTCGCGGTCGCTCACCTGCCCGTGGAGGATGTGGGTACGGACGACGTTGACGTAGAAGTCGTGGCTGAACGCGCCCGACGCGGCAAGCGTCAGGCCCGCCACCACGGCGAGGATGGTCGCGAACGCGACCGCGGCGATGAAGGCAAGGAGGAACTCTCCTCCTCCAGTGCCGAAGAAGCTGTTGCCGAGATACTCGGCCAGCCTCGGAGCGGCCAGGTTGCTGTTCGGCGTGCACTTTGGCGCGACCGTCGCGCAGATCTTGGCCTTACCGACCAGCGTCGCCGCGCCGAACCCCAGGAAGGTGGTCATGATGTAGAAGGACCCGATCAGGCCCATCGCCCACGCCACCGACTGGCGCGCGGCCTTGGCGTTGGGCACCGTGAAAAAGCGCATCAGGATGTGCGGGAGGCCCGCCGTGCCGAGGATCAGGGCCATGCCGAGCGAGACATTCTCGAGCAGGGCCTTGTCGACGCCCCAGACCTGCGTCTTGCCGTACGCGTAGAGGATTCCCGGCTGGGTGAAGTTGAGCCCGCTCTTCGAGTCCTTGACACCGGCGATCGAGTCGAAGAAGGATCCGAAGTTGAATCCGAAATGGAGCATGACCAGAAAGCTGAGCAGGACGGCGCCGCCCATCAGGAAAATCGCCTTGACGATCTGGACCCAGGTGGTGGCAACCATTCCGCCGGCGATGACGTAGATCATCATCAGCACGCCGACCAGCGTGATCGACGGGTCGAGCTTGGTGCCGAGCACCGTCCAGTTGAACCAGGGTTTCAGCGCGGTGTCGAGCGACGGGATCAGGATCTTGATCAGGCTTCCGGCGCCGATCATCTGGGCCATCATGTATGAGGCGCTGACGGCGACCGTCGAAAATGCCGCGGCCGAGCGCACGGGGATCGGCGACATTCGATAGGAGATCACATCGGCCAGCGTGTACTTGCCCGTGTTGCGCATCGGCTCCGCGATCAGAAACAGGACCGTGAGGTAGGCGACGAGCCAGCCCACCGAGTACATGAATCCGTCATAGCCGTTGAACGCGATGAGGCCGGCGATGCCGAGAAACGACGCGGCGCTCATGTAATCACCGGAGATCGCAAGACCGTTCTGCCAGCCTTTGATGCTGCGGCCCGCGGCCCAGAACTGGACGGTGGTGCGCGTACGCCGTGCTGCCCAGCCGGTGATCACGAGCGTGATCCCGACGACGATCAAGAAGAGGACGAGCGTCACGTTCATGGCGCGGCCCTCCTTTCGCGCGCCGCCCGGTCGCGCACGGCCGCCGCGAGCCGGTCGAACAGGCCGTTGGCGCGCCGGATGTAGAACCACGCGAGAAGCCAGGCGACGAAGAACTGCGAGAGTGCGAAGAGGTAGGCGATGTTGACGTGGCCGACGACGTCGGTGCGCATGAGGTTGGGCGCTAGCCCGTTCAACAGCGGAAGCAGAAAGTAGTAGACGAGAAAGAACACGGTCGCAGGAAGCACGAAACGCAGGCGCGCCGACACCAGCTGCCGGAACTCCTCGGTGTGCTCGAGGCCCTCCCAGTAGGCGGCGTCCTCACTCTTCGACCCAGTCTTGGGCGCTTCCTGCGCACCCGCCGAAGGCTGGGATGGACGCGATCTCTCGATCTCCATGGACACTCCCCCGCGGGCAAGCCCGCGCCAACATGGCCGTAAGGGAGGTCAGATCAAACCAACCAGGTCCCCGCAAGCAACCACGCCATGTCTGGGTCCGCCCCCCTTGGCCACCCCGAACCCCTTCAATTTATCCCTTCCGCGAGCGGTTGTCAGGCCCGGCCGAGCAGTTCCGTGACCAGGTGGGCCTGCGCGATCAGATGGCAGGGCGGATGATCTAGAGGCGGACCCGCGACCGCTCTTCCTGGCCCAGACGCGTCGACCCCCTCGGCGTGCTGCATTGCGGGACGGCAAGGCGCGCCTGCTCGACGAGGCGCAGAAGCATCGCTGGCTGCTGGTGCTGAGCCACGAGGCCGACCAGCCCGCGGGCTACATCGAGACCGACGGTAGGTGGCGTCCGGAGCCACGCCTGACGTAGGGCCTTAACAGGCGGGGCTGCGCTCCGCGCGGTCCGCCCGTACGGTGCTCCCCATGCT
>VBFW01000088.1 GCA_005880525.1 Chloroflexota bacterium
GATTTGGAGAAGCGCCTCCCGCGGCCCGCTCCCTAGCATGAGGGCAACAACCAAGAAGTCCCAGAGGAGGAAACACGCAATGAAGGTCAAGCCGAAGCCCTCGAGTAGCGCCAAGAAGACGTTCACGCAAGAGGAACGAGCCGCGATTCAGGAGCGCGCCCGAGAGGTGAAGGCGGAAGAGCGGCGCGCCGCGGGCAAGGCAGGCGGGGAAAGCGAACTTCTAGCGAAGATCGCCGAGATGCAGGAATCCGACCGTGCCCTGGCCAAGCGGATCCATGCCGTCGTCAAGGCGAGCGCGCCGGACCTCACGCCGACAACCTGGTACGGGATGCCCGCGTATTCCAAGAACGGCAAGGTCGTCTGCTTCTTCCAGAGCGCGCAGAAGTTCAAGACGAGGTACGCGACGCTTGGCTTCAACGCACCGGCGAACCTGGACGAAGGTTCCATGTGGCCGGTGGCCTTCGCGGTGACGAAGTTGACCGCTGCCGACGAGGCACGGATCACCGCCCTCGTGAAGAAGGCGGTGAGCTGAGGCCCGCCAGGGAGATTCAGGCCCGCGCTGTCCGCAGGGGCGCGCTGACCTCGTGCAGGAAGCTGAGGATCTCGCGGTACGAGCGGTAGATGGAAGTCTCGTAATACGGGACACCCACCTCGGCGCAGTAGGCCCGAACGATCTTGTGCGCCCGCCGGATGTTGCAGCGCGGCATGGTCGGGAACAGGTGGTGCTCGATCTGGTAGTTGAGCGAACCGTAGACCAGGTCGGTGATCGGATTCGACTTGACGTTCCGCGACGTCAGCACCTGCGTGCGCAGGAAGTCGAGCTCTTCGCCCGCCTCGATCTGCGGCATGCCCTTGTGGTTGGGCGCGAAGACCGAGGCCATGTAGAAGCCTGCGACGCACTTCTGGACGAGGAAGACCAGCAGCGCCCGCCAGGGCCCGACCATCAAGACGAGCAGGGCCGGGTACGCCAGAGCGTGGAAGCAAAGTGCGCCGACCTCGACCCAGCGAAGTTTTTCCCTGGTGCTGACGAGGAACCGCACGCTGTTGACGTGCATCGCCCACGCGAGGCCGAAGAGGAGGAGGAAGAACAATCCCGCCTGGTGGCGGACGACCCAGCGCGCCACACCTCGCTTGGCGATGGCCTGCTCCTCCGAGTAAGCGATCACGCCGATGTCGATGTCCGGGTCGAGGTCGACGTGGTTCGGATTGCCGTGGTGGCGGTTGTGCTTGTCGACCCACCATCCGTGGCTCATTCCGAGCAGCCCGTTCCCGGTGACAATGCCGACAACGGTGTTGAGCCGCCGGCTCGAAAACATCTGGCGGTGCCCGGAGTCGTGCAGCTGGAAGCCGAGCTGACCCGAGACAAAGGCCAGCGCCGCCGCGACCAGCGCGGTGGCCCACACGCTGTGGACCAGGGTGAAGATCCAGAGCGTGCCCGCGAACAGGATCGCGTTGGTGACGAGCATCAGGGTGTAGTAGCCCGGCCGCTTCCGCATCAGGCCGGCCGCCTCCACCCTCCTCTTCAGCTCGGCGTACGGCTGGGGCATCCGCTTCGGCGCGTCGGGAACCGAGATTGCAATCGCTGCCATTGATCTCCTGGCTCGAACCAATCTCCGCACGCGACCGGCACGTTCGAGGGAGCCGGTCGCCATGTCCGCCCGGAGCCGAGCGGCGTCCGCATCATAATGCGCACTAATAAGCGCGACACGGCCTTGGGGAAACCCGTACACTGGCTGGGACGCATCGGTGCGTCGCCCGCTCGGGTCCTCTCTTCCTGTTTCTGACAGAGCCCAGTAGATCGCGGCAAATAAGAAGAAAAGAGAGGCACCCTGGAGCTTTCGTTTTGAATACATTTGCCGATGGCGCCGTGAGCGCGCGCCTGCTAGCCGCTCTCACCCGCCAGAACATCACTGCACCCAACCGCGTCCAATCCGAGTCGATACCAGCCCTGCTCGACGGCAGAGATGTCGTCATGCAGTCGCCCACCGGGAGCGGCAAGACACTGGCGTACCTGATCCCGCTGCTGGAGCACATCAAGCCCGGGAACCCCGGACCGCGCGCCCTGATCGTGGCGCCCACGCGGGAGCTGGCCATACAGGTCGACGCGGTGTTCAAGTCACTGGACTCGCAGCTGCGCGCCGCCCTCCTGTACGGCGGCGTCGGCTACCACACGCAGACCACGGCGTTGAAGCGCGGCGCCGACGTCGTGATCGGCACCCCGGGGCGGATCCTGGACATGGTCGAGCGGAGGCTCGTCTCGCTCAGCCGCGTCGAATACCTGGTGCTCGACGAGGCTGATGAGATGCTGGACGCGGGCTTCGCGCACGACGTCGAGCGCATCATCGGCCTGACGTACTCGACGCAGACCGTTCTGGCCTCGGCGACGATCCCCGACTGGGTCAAGACGATGATCGCCAAGCACCTGAACGATCCCGTGACGATCAGGCTCGTCGCGGAGGGCCCTTCGCTCCTCGAGCACGGGCTCGTGCGCACGGATTCCGGCTTGAAGCTGCGACTCCTCAGCGACATCCTGCGCCAGCACCGCGGCACCATCGTGTTCGGCCGCACCAAGCACGGCGTCAAGAAGCTGAACCGCGACCTGCAGCGGCTCGGCCACCGGTCGGTCGAGCTGCAGGGCAACATGGCCCAGAACGCGCGCGAGATCGTCATGCAGACATTCCGAAGCGAACGCGCCGACGTTCTCGTCGCGACCAACGTCGCCGCCCGCGGCCTCGACATAAGTCACGTGGGCCTGATCGTGAACTACGACCTGCCCGACCCGGCCGAGGCGATGACCCACCGCATCGGACGCACCGCTCGCAACGGCAGCGCCGGCCGAGCTGTCACGTTCCTCACGCACGAGGACCACGAGAAGTGGGCCAAGCTGCGCCGCCAGGGCGCGCCTGCGCTGCGCACGATCGACGCGGCCGAGCTCTCCCGCCAGGGAGGATGGCTGTACATCGAGGACAGCACGCTCACAGCTCCACCCGCGGCTGCCGGCATGCGCTCGACCGGCCGGCGCCGGCGCGGCGTGCGGGGACGGGGTCCCCGGCCGGTTTATCGCCAGGCGGTTTGAGGCGGCACCACCCGCTGCCGTATAGTGGTTGCAGCACCTGATCTAGTTGGTGCTCGCCTGGGGTCGCTTCTTCCTTCTCGAACGGCTTCCTTCAAGCGTCAGTGGGTTCGAGAGATAAGGAGACAGCCATGCAGAGTGGCACCATCAAAAAGCTCGTGAGCGACCGCGGCTTCGGCTTCATCGCAGCCGAGGACGGTAAGGAGTACTTCTTCCACCGGAGTGGTACCGACGCCGACTTCGACCGCCTTCAGGGCGGCGAGAAGGTGACCTTCCAGGTTGAGGCAAGCCCCAAGGGTCCTCGCGCAGCCAAGGTTCAGGTCGTCGCCTGATCAAAGATGACGGCGCCGCGCTTCGGCGCGGCGCCGCTTCGGCGCTGCAGACCAAACGTGAGCGACTCGGTCGCGTCGTCTGCGGCTGCGAGCTAAAGCAGGCTCCCGCCACCGGGGGCCGCCGCCACCACCACTACACCGCGGTGCTCCGCGACCTGGCGGGAAACGTCTGGGAGTGCGAGCACCTCCACGCCGAGCAGGACGAAGCGCACGAATGTGCTCGGGGCGAGTACGCCAGGCGCGAGCCGGCGAGTGTCGCCCCGGTGAAGACCAGCGGTCTGGCCTGATCGAATCTAGCTAACCGGCTTTCCCCTCGTGCTGGCTTCCAGGAGGGCCGCCTTCGGCCCTGGGTTTCTGAACAGGCGCAAGGGCAGGCCGGCGAGCCACACCATGTCACCGGCGACGAACGTTCGCCGAACCCCACTTCGAGTCTCGAGCTCGATCCAGCCCGTCTTGACGACCACAAGAGCGCCTCGCCACTCGCTGGGTTCGTACGCGTGCGCAGTTCCGGGATCGAGGACCACCTTGCGCTTGAAAAACTTCAAAGCGAGCTCGGGAGGTGAAATGCCTTGCAGAGATCGGGCCGGAACGCCGTGACTTCAGCGATGACGCCGTCCACGATCCGCAGGACGTTCAACCCGGTCAGCCTGTACTCGGATTTTCCGCGCGCGCGGAGGTAGGCCACCGCCGCCGGCTGGCGGTTCGCTGCTGTCGCAACGAGCTTGAAATCGCCAAAGGAGTCAGGGCCGAGCAGCTGGCGGTAAAGGCCCATCACGGAGTCCCGACCGTCGAACCACATCAGTGCCGGAGGCATGGTCAGGCGCGCGTCTGCGCGGAGGAGGGATGTAAGCGCGGCAGCATCGGCGCGCTCGAAAGCGTCCATGAATTTCTGCAGCAGTGCCTGCTCCTCGTCGGTCGGCTGCGTCACCGCCGCATCCGTCACGGCGTCGCGGGGGATCGCATCACGCATCGTCGTCCGCGCCCGCTGCAGCGCACTGTTGACCGCGGGCAGAGTCATGTCCAGCAGACCCGCGGTCTCTTTCGCCGACCAGTCGA
>VBFW01000089.1 GCA_005880525.1 Chloroflexota bacterium
GGCCATGTTCAGGCAGTCCGTGATGGCGAGCGGCTGCGCGCCCGTTGCGATGATGTTGCGCGCCGCCTCGGCGACCGCCAGCTGCGCGCCGAGGTTCGCGTCGAGATGGCAGTAGCGGGCGTTGCAGGACGTGGTCATCGCGATGCCGACCTTCGTGCCCTTCACGCGCAGCATCGCGGCATCCCCGCCCGGGGGGATCACCGTCGCGTCGCCGACCATGTGGTCGTAGCGGCGGATGATCGGCCAGCGGCTGCAGAGGTTCGGGCTCGCAAGCATCCGCAGAAGTGCAGCCCCGATGTCGGCGGGCGGGGGCAGCGCGTCCAGGTCGAGCGCAGGCGCAGGCTCGGGCGGCAGCCCGACAAGACGCCTCAGCGGCGCACCCTCGGTGAGCAGTTGGATCGGCAGGCGCGCCACCTGCTCCTTGTGATCCACGACCGTCAGGTGGCCGTCATCGGTGACCTCGCCGATCACCGCCGACGTGAGGTCCCAGGTCTCGAAGATGCGCTCGATATCGGCTTCGCGGCCGCGGCGCACGACCACCAGCATCCGCTCCTGCGACTCCGAGAGCATCACGTCGTATGGCGTCATGCCGCGCTCGCGGCGCGGCACGCGCGACACGTCGATCTTCGCGCCGGCACCGGGCACGCGGCCCGCGCATTCCGCCACCGATGACGTGAGGCCTGCAGCGCCCAGGTCCTGGATCGCCACCACCGCGTCGGTCAGCGAAAGGTCCATGCATGCCTCGAGCAGGCACTTTTCGAGGAACGGGTTGCCGACCTGCACGGCGGGGCGGCGTTCTGAGCTGTCCTCATCGAGCTCGAGCGACGCGAACGCCGCGCCATGTATGCCGTCGCGACCGGTGTCGGCGCCGACGAGCAGCAGCTTGTTGCCTGTGCCTTCAGCACGCGCGCGCATGAGGTCGCTGGCCCGCACAAGGCCGACACACATCGCGTTGACCACCGGGTTCTGGGCGTAGCAGTCCTCGAAGTAGACCTCGCCCCCGACGGTCGGCACGCCTATGCAGTTGCCGTAGCCACCGATGCCGGCGACCACGCCATCGAAGTGCCGGCGGGATTCCGGAAGCGGACCGAAGCGCAGCGAGTCGAGCAGCGCGATCGGCCTCGCGCCCATGGCGATGACATCGCGGAGGATGCCTCCCACCCCGGTGGCCGCGCCCTGGTACGGCTCGATGGCCGACGGATGGTTGTGCGACTCGATCTTGAAGACGACAGCCCACCCGTTGCCCAGGCTCACCGCGCCCGCGTTCTCGCCAGGGCCCTGGAGGACCGCCGCCCCGCTCGAGGGCAGCCGGCGGAGCAATGGCTTCGATGTCTTGTACGAGCAGTGCTCCGACCAGAGAACGCCGAGCATTCCAAGTTCGATGTCGTTGGGTGGCCGCTTCAGCGCCTCGACGATGACGCGGTACTCGTCCCTGGTGAGCGCGACCTCGCGCAGCTTGCGCTCGTCCAGCTTGCGCTCTTCCATTCTCATCGCTTCGATTCCCGCCTCACGCCGTCAGCACCTGAGCCGCGCTGTGCATCACAGAGCGGAACAGCTTGAGCCCGTCGGTGCCGCCAAGCTCGGCTTCGGCGCACCGCTCGGGGTGCGGCATCATGCCCAGCACGTTGCCGCGGCTGTTGACGATTCCCGCGATGTTGTGCAGCGATCCGTTCGGGTTGGAGCTTGGGCGCACGCGCCCTTCGACGTCGCAGTATCGGAACACCACCTGGCCGTTCTGCTCGAGGCGCGACAGCGTGGCCGGGTCAGCGAAGTAGCTGCCCTCACCGTGCGAGATGGGCACGCGGATGACCTCGCGCTCGTCGCATTGCGATGTGAACGGCAGATCGGCGCGTTCGACGACGAGGTTTGTCCACTCGCAGCGGTACTCGAGCGACGCGTTGCGGATGAGAGCGCCCGGGAGAAGGCCTGACTCGCACAGGATCTGGAATCCGTTGCAGATGCCCCACACGAGTCCGCCGCGGTCCGCGAACTCGCCGATGCTCTCCATCAAAGGCGCGAAACGCGCGATCGCCCCCGTGCGCAGGTAGTCGCCGTAGGCGAATCCGCCTGGCACGATGATGCAGTCGCAGCCCTTCAGGTCCGTGTCCTTGTGCCACAGGTACTGGAGGTGCGCGCCGAGCACCTGGTCGACGACCCAGCCGCAGTCGCGGTCGGACCACGTTCCAGGAAAAACGACAACCCCGAACTTCATCGCATCGCGCCCTTGCGCTCGTGCTCGAGCTCGAAGTGGTAGTCCTCGATCACGTGGTTGGCGAGCAGCCGGCTGCACATCGCGTCGACGCGCTCGCGCGCCTCGCGCTCCGAGGTCGCGTCCAGCCGCACTTCGATGTACTTGCCAACGCGGACGTCGGTGACCTCGCCGAAGCCCAGCGACGCTAGACCCTGCCGGACAGTGACCCCCTGCGGGTCGTTGACGACCGGTTTCGGTACTACCACGATTCGCGCGATCATTTTTCGTTCCTCGGCTTCTTGGGGAAGAGGGGCTTGCCCACGAGGCGCTGGTACGCGGTGAGGTAGCGCTCGCGGGTCTGGGCGACGATCTCAGGCGGCAGGGCCGGCGGATCGGACTCCTTGTCCCAGCCCGAGCGCGTGAGCCAATCGCGCACGAACTGCTTGTCGTACGAATCCGGGGTCGTGCCCACCTGGTATGTGAGCGCGTCCCAGAACCGGGAGCTGTCGGGCGTAAGGACCTCGTCGATCAGGACGAGCTCGTCGTCGATCTGGCCGAACTCGAACTTGGTGTCGGCCAGGATGATACCGCGCCTCTCCGCGTGCTCCGATGCGTGCTTGTACAGCTCGAGGCTTGCGTCGCGCAGCCTCTGCGCCAGCTCGTCGCCGAGCTCCTTCTTCAGCTGCGCGTAGGTGATGTTCTCGTCGTGTCCGGTTTCGGCCTTGGTCGCGGGCGAGAAGATCGGATACGCCAGCTTCTCGCTCTGCCTCAGGCCCGGCGGCATCTCCTCGCCGGCCAGCGTGTGCGA
Source organism: Chloroflexota bacterium (assembly GCA_005880525.1). GTDB lineage: Bacteria > Chloroflexota > Dormibacteria > Dormibacterales > Dormibacteraceae > CF-118. Next base: position 3,000 of record VBFW01000089.1, read on the forward strand.
CTCCTCGTACTCCGTCCAGGCGCTCCCGGCAAGGTAGCCCCTGACGACGCATTCGAAGTCGATGCGCTTGGCCTTGCGCACGATCATGAATCGGCCGGCGAGCTCTTCGCGGTGGTCGCGAAGGGCGGCGGGCAGGTCGGGGACCATGCCCGACACGAGGTGGTTCTCCTGGAACGTGTGCGTCTGCGAGAACCAGAAGATGGAGAGCTGGGTCAGCACCTTGCCGCGGTCGGGGATGCCGGTGGGCAGCACGTGGTCGAAAGCCGACAGCCGGTCGGTCGCGACCATCAGGAGCTGGTTGTCGGGCAGCTCGTACGTGTCGCGCACCTTGCCGCGCACAAAAAGCTTGAGCGGCAGCTCCGTGGTGCTGAGCGCGGGACCCGCGATCACGGCAGGAGACCTCGGCGAGAGATTCGGCGATCCAGGTGGCCGAGATGCGGGTGAAGCGACGAGCAGCGGAGCGAGCGCATTGGAGAACTGCGTGAGCGAGCAGCGCAGGAGCTGAGCCCGCAGATCGGCCGCATGGGCGCCGAAGATCCGCCGAGGGGCTCCGGCCGGGATCGCGATATCAAGCGGTTTTGACTCCTAGAGAAAGCCGCTCGAAGGCGAGGTCGGTGTTCTCCAGGCCGGCCCACGGGTCGAAGACCTCGTCGAGCCTGGCGCCGATCCGCTCCATGACCGCTCGATTCTTCTCGATCTGGGGGCGAAAGCCGGGGCCGCCTTCCTGCAGGGACTCCATCGCGGCCTTCTGCACGATCGCATACGCGTCCTCGCGCGACATTCCCGACTCGACGAGTGCTGTGAGGACCCTCCCCGAGAACACGACGCCACCGCCGAACTGCAGGTTGCGGAGCATCCGCTCAGGCCGAACCTCCAGGCCCTGCAGGACCTTTGTCATCTCGATGGCCATGAAGTCCACGGCCGCACAAGCGTCGGGGAAGACGACCCGTTCCGACGACGAGTGGCTGATGTCGCGCTCATGCCAGAGGGCGGTGTTCTCGAATGCAGTGACCATGTTGCCGCGGACGACGCGCGCCAGCCCGCACACGCGCTCGGTCAGGACCGGGTTGCGCTTGTGCGGCATGGCCGAGCTGCCTTTCTGCTCCTTGCCGAAAGGCTCGAAGACCTCTCCGACCTCGCTGCGCTGCAGGTGCCGGATCTCGGTCGCGATTCGCTCCAGCGCGCCGGCGACCGATGCGAGCGCGGCCATGAAGGCCGCATGCACGTCGCGCGCGACCACCTGCGTCGAGACCACGTCGGCTCGCAGTCCGAGCGCCTTGCATACGTGCTCCTCCACGCGCGGGTCGACGGTCGCGTGCGTTCCCACCGCGCCGCAGATGCGGCCGACGGCCGCCTCTTCGGTGGCCCGCTCCAGGCGCACTCGCACGCGGTCGAGCTCCGCAACCCAGCCTGCGACCTTGAATCCGAACGTAATCGGTTCGGCCACGATCCCATGCGTGCGGCCGGCCATCAGAGTCTTGCGGTGCCGCACCGCCAGCTCGGCGGCTGCGTCTCGAACGTTGCCCACGTCGCTGGCAAGCAGACGCGAGGACTCGAGCAGCTGCACCGCCATCGCCGTGTCGTTGAGGTCCTGGCTCGTCATGCCGAGGTGCACGTAGCGAGCCTCGGGCTGACCGATGGATGCGTTGACGTCGGTGAGGAACGCGATCACGTCGTGCCCGACGCGCTCCTCCAGCGAAGCGATGCGCCCGGCGTCGCAGCTCGCGTCCCTGATCTTCGGCAGCGCCGACGCGGGGATGCGCCCGATCTCGGCCCAGGCCTCGCAGGCAAGGATCTCGATCCGGAGCCATAGCTCGTACCTGTGCTGGTCAGACCACACCGCCCGCATGGCGGGCGGACAGTAGCGCTCGATCAAATAAGGGCACGGCTCCCAATCAACACTGGGGTCTGGGTGATTATATCCGCCACCAAGGTCCAGGAGCAGATGTAGTGGATGGCCAAGAGATATCCACAAGATGCTGTGGATTCAATGGCGATAAGTAGCCAATAGGGGCCAGACATCGATAATCGCAGGAGCGCATGCCACAGCGCCCGCCGCGAACTCGTAACCGTATTCGGAGGCTCTCCGTTTGAACCCGCACAGCCTGAGAGGCCAGTGAGCGACCCGGGTCGCGGCGAGGAAAGAGAGCTCGTCGCACGCGCGCAGCGGGACCCGCGCGAATTCGGGGCGCTGTACGACCGGCACTTTCAGCAGATCTACAGGTTCGTGTATTCAAGAGTGAGGGAGCAAACAGCCGCGGAAGACGTCACCTCAGAGGTTTTCATCAAAGCTCTGAAGGCCATGCCCCGGTACCAGGACACG
>VBFW01000090.1 GCA_005880525.1 Chloroflexota bacterium
GCCGCGACAGTTGAAGTCACTCTGCACCCGCCAGAGCAGGTGTGCCCCACCAGTGGCGATCGTTCGCAGCTCAAAGAGGTAGTTAATCTGCCCCGCCCCGGCGGCGTAGAAATATGTCACCGTCGCTGCCGGAGCCTCAACACGAAAGACGGAGCCGTGCCCGTCGGGTGTCGTACCAACGTAAAGGGTCTGTGGCGGTCCGTACTCGGGGAAGTCTCCCGGTATATGGAGGTAGGTGCCCCGGTTACAAATCGCGTGAGCTGAGCTCCCGTGACTCGTATGCGGCGCGCCCGGGCCGCCCGGCAGCGCGCAGCTCACAGAGAGAAGCGTGAGGGTTATTCCTGCCGCGCCTAGAGGCCAGCTGAACCAAAAGCTGTGCCAGGACCGATCAGGCGACACCGGGGCCAGAGTAGCGGTTGGATCCTGAAACCGACTACTCTTCGTCGCCTCCGGCCAGGCAATCGAGTGGTTAGCCGGCCCGCTCCCAGGTGAGCATTCGGTTCACCGGCACACCGTCGGGTGTCGTCGTGGCCAGCCGGATGATCAGCTTGCCATCGTCCACCTTCATATTCCGAATCAGGGTCGCCCCGACGTGACTGTGGGAGAGCGCTGCGACCAGATGGGTATGCACGTCGCCGCTCGCCTCGTCTACCTCATAGGTGCCGAAGTAGGCGTCGTAGCCGTCGACTGCAGTGGTGTTGTTCTGCGCGGTGAACTCCGGCGCGGCGGCCGCGGCGCTGCGATCGCGCATCATGAACTGCGCCGCGAAGTTGCCGGCAGCGTCGAAGAACAGAAGCGCCATGGGATCAGAGCCCAGTGTCCGCTCGTCAACCAATGCGCCTGACCGATCGCGATCGATGCGCGAAAGCAGGCGCCACGTGCCGACAAGGTCACGAGCCAGGGCGCCCACCACAGTCAGGGTAACCTCGCTCCGCCCGGCGCATTCCGACCGTTTAGTACAAAACGTGTGAATCAACCCCGCTTGAAGCGACCGTTTGGCGCCAAACGTGCCGAATCAGGGCGTCACAGCCCCTCCCCAAATTCAGTAACCTAGCGGGCACCCAAGACGGTTCGGTTGACAACAGGGAGGATTAGCCCGTGCCCCTCTACATGGACATTCACGAGAAGCTGCCCGAAGGAGCCACGGTGGCCGATGTCGCCAAGGCGCACCAGGCCGACCTCGCCAAGCAGGGCGAGTACGGCGTGAACTACAAGAGCTACTGGGTGGACGAGAAGGCCGGCAAGGCGTTCTGCCTCGTCGAGGCGCCCGACGCTGAGACCGCTGCTCGCGTGCACAAAGAAGCACACGGGCTGGTGGCCGACCACATCTTCGAGGTGTCAGAAGGGTCCTGACCCGACCGTAGGGCGGCGCAGCCACATCACAATCAATTGCGATGTGGCTCGGACCGCGCCGCGGCTACGCCATCGACTGGGTAACCCAGCTGTGGGTGCGCGCGACCGGCCGGCGCGTACGCCTCCAGGAGCATCCATGGCTGGACGCCCCGGTCGGAGCCACGCGCCAGGTCGGCGTTGCGTGGCTCGGAGCCGAACCCCCGCGTGCGCAGGGCCTTCTCGTCTCGTTCGACGCCCTGGCCTCCGACGAGTTCGACCCATCCGCGGTCTCTGAAGAAGTCCGCCGCTTCTACACCGAGACGTCCGCGTACCGCATGGACCTCTGGGCGCGCTGGTCTTTCCTTGCGGGCCTTGGCGCTCGCGCAGTCCGCGCGATGCACGCGGAACACCTCGACCAGCTCCGCGTCCCCATCGATGTGATGGAGGCCGCGACCGGCGTCACGAGCGATGTTTTCGAGGTCGGCGGCGAGTCCGCATGGCTGCGCCGCTACGAGGACTCTCAGCACGTGATCTACGCCGGCGTCTACTCAGTCTTTCGACCTGATGGGCAGCCGCCGATGGTGCGCGTTGCCTTTCCGTTGCCCAACGGCAACTGCATCGTCCTGCTTCGACCGGAGAACGGTGAGGATGGCGCACTGAAGCTGGTTTCGAAGGGCCGTTATTTCGGCGAGCCTGGCATGTACCTCACAGTTACTCGCGGCAACGGCGAGGTCAGCGCGCGGCGCACGCCGATCGCCGAGCTGTTCACCGTCTTCCCGGGTTCGGGTGGTGAGCTGCGGACCGACCATCTGCTCTGGTTCTACGGCTACCGCATGGCCCGCCTGCACTACCGGATCGAGCGCAAGTCCTGACCGCACTCCGGCGTCTTTCTAGTCAGATGGCGGTCCCTGCGGCTAAGCTCACGCGCTGAACGGTGACGCGACCTGAGAGGAAGGGCAGGTGGCGCGCCGCGGTGTCCGCGTGCGGGCTCGCGGCGGGACTGCTTTTGCTCGCCGTGCAGGCGGCGCTGGCGGCGCCGACCACCTGGCTCGCGGTGGACGGCGGCATCCAGTTCCAGGGCACTGCCGGCACTACCTACGACTGGGGCAACTCTGGAGCCGTCTCGCCGGTCAACGCGTGCCCCGCCGGCGCGGTCAACCTGAGCGGCAGCGGCGGCATCTTCAACTGCGGCCGGCCCGGCGCCGCCGGCGCTCCGCCAATACCGCCTTCGCTCACGCCCACGGCGGCCGCTGACGCGAGCATCATCTCCGCGGTCTTCGTTTCCGACCCAATTGCAAGCGACACCACCAGCTGCGGGGGTGACCCGACCGTTGTGGCTGGGGGTGCGAAGAACGGCGACCTACTGACCTCGATCGGAACGGCGAGCGGCAGCGTGCCAGGCAAGGACGACCTGAGCAACGTCTATGCGGTCAGCCACACCCGGTCGGACACCGGGCATCCAGAGATGTTCTTCGCGGCCGAGAGGCTGGTGAACAACGGCGACAGCCACATCGACTTCGAGTTCATGCAGAGCCAGGTGGGGGTCACGGCCGCGTGCGCGGGAACGTTCACCGGGAACCGTACCGAGGGCGACCTGCTGGTGGCTGTCGACTACACGGCCGGCGGCTCACTGGCAGGTGCTTCTGTGTGGCAGTGGCACTGCGCGGCGGATCCTGGACCGCAGCCGGCGGACGGAACGGTGTGCGATCCGGGCGGCCTTTCGGTCGCGCACTACGAGCAGATCGCGGTCCCGTCGTTCCTTACCCTCGCTGTCAACTCCGGCGGCGACGTACTGTGCGGGGGCTGGGTGTGCCGACTCGGCGCCACCGTCCCGCAGAACGATTTCGTCGAGGGCGGCATCGACCTGGCAGGCATCCCGTTTAACGGTTGCTTCAACTCCTTCCTGCCACACACGCGCACCGCGCAGTCGTTCAGCTCCGGGCTCAAGGACTTCGCGGGTCCAATCCCGTTCCACTCCTGCCGCACCGCGGTGCAGTCGAGCAACAGCTCGCCGACGGGCAGCGGCGTCTCGCCTGGCACCGCCGCCACCGATTCGGTGACTGTCGGCAACGGAGGCGCCGGTCCGGCGCCCACCGGTTCCGTGACGTTCTCCATCTGTCAGCCCTCGCAGCTCACCGGAGGGAGCTGTCCTTCGGGCGGGGCGCAGGTCGGCGCGGTTAAGACGCTCATCGCCGGCAGCGCGACCTCCGATTCCACATCCGCAACGACCGCGCTTGGCAAGTACTGCTGGCGAACTGTATTCACGCCCGACGTGGCGAGCACCGGTGTCTTCGCGCCCGGCGTGCACACGAACACCACCACGGAATGCTTCGGCGTGGTGGGGGCGGGCCTGCCGAACACTGGATTCCCGTTGGACGTGCCCGATGTCGGTGCGCTGGCTCCCGCCGCGGGCGGCGTCGTGCTGCCGCTGCTGATGCTGTTGGCAGTGGCGCGCCGGCGCACCGCCGCAGCGGCCATGCTCGCTGTGGTGGCGCTGGCGGCGGTGTCGTTCGCGGATGCTCCTCCTCAGAGCCCGAAAGCGGCGGTGGCGTCCGCTCACCAGGCCGCCGCGGTCGCTGCCGCCCCGTCAGCAGCGTCTCCCGGCGGCGTCTACAACAGCGGCACGCGCGCGGTTTGGCGCCTGGTCATCGAAAAGATCGGCGTGGACGCGCCAATCGAACGTGTCGGCCTCGACGCAGCTCACGCGATGGCCTCACCCTCCAGCCTGGCCGGCGTCGGCTGGTTCGAGCGCGGCCCGTTGCCGGGACAGCCGGGCGACGCGGTCATCGACGGCCACTACGGACTGCCATCAATCCCTGCTGTGTTCCGCAACCTGCAGGCGCTCGAGCCAGGCGATGCGCTGGTCGTGATCTGGCCTGACGGCAAGCAGGTGAAGTTCCGCGTCACATCGTCTGTGGTCATAGCGCGCAACGCACCACAGCCTTCCGGCCTGTTCGGCGCCGGCGGCGCGCCGAGGCTGTCGCTCATCACCTGTGCCGGCGCGTGGGACCAGGGTCATGCGACGTACACGCACCGGCTCATCGTCACCGCGGTGGCCGCGGGCTAGCGTTCCGCTTCGGCGATCGCGAGCCGGCCGAGCGCTGGGCGCACCAGCCGTCCGTCAGCCACGAGACGATCGATCGTCGCCGAAGGCACCGGCCAGCTGAACCACGAGCGCACATCGGATTCCGGCGCAATGACGGCAGCCCGCATCCCGGCGAGGACGATGTCCGCAATCGGATCGCTGCTTGACGCGTGATTGCGCACGACCGCATCCCACCGCCGCATCGGCGCGAAATGCCAGTCGCCCGCTTCGTTGAAGACGAGGCCATCGCTGACCACCGCTCCGACCCGCTCCAGGCGATTGCGTGCGCTTTTCAGTCGCTTGCGGTCCCAGCCCAGCTCGACCTCGACGTCCTCGGCCATCGAGGGACCCTGCCGCGCCAGGTGGCCCAGCAACCTAGCGTCGTCACCGGTCGCGGCGGCGATCGCCTCGCGGACGAGCGGATCGAACAACCGCGCCGTCGACGCAGACAGGTACAGCGACTTACCGCGATGCAGCTTGGTCAGCACCGCTCGCCCGTCCAGCGTCAGCTGGAATGACCATATCCATTTCGTTTTCGGCCACAGGGCGAATCCGCGGCCGCCCGGCTGGGCGACAGCCTCGTGACATGCCGCGAACAGGCTGGGCAGCGAGCAGTCGGGCATGCGCACGAGCATGCCGCGCTCCTCGAGAAACGCCGCCGCATCGCCAAGCGTTTTCAGCGCGCGATCGCGCCTGAGCCGGCACTCGAACGAACGCCTTCGCTCGAGCTTCGGGGTCAGGCCATCAGGCGGTGCCACTCTCCGCGAACCGGCACATGAACCGGATCAGCGCCTCGATGCCTGTGTGGTACTGGCTGATCAGCAGGTGCTCGTTGGGCGAGTGCACCGCGGCGTCGGCCTGGCCGATGCCGCTGATCATGAGCGGCGCGCCGATCGCTTCCTGAAAGTCCACAGCGACCGGTATCGAGCCGCCCTCGCGCATGAGCACTGTCTTCCT
>VBFW01000170.1:0-1637 GCA_005880525.1 Chloroflexota bacterium
ACGGTGTATGTGCCGCCGAAGAGGCCGCCGACCACCAAGCCGATGAAGACGAACGCGCTCAGGATGCGGATCATGAGAGGGCTGGGCTTCACGCTCCACGCGGCGGGCGTCCGGGTCGCGGTCATGACCGTGCGCCGCCCGCGGCCTTGAGATTCGGCTCGGTGTCCGGCCGCCCGCCGAAGCGCCGGATGCGCGACGCGTACTCCGCTATCGCGGCCTTGAGGTCGTCGACGTCGAAGTCAGGCCACAGGCGCTCGGTGACGATCATCTCGGAGTAGGCCGACTGCCAGAGTAGGAAATTGCTCACCCGGTGCTCGCCGGCCGTTCGGATGATGAGGTCGGGGTCGGGCAGGTCAGGGTTGTAGAGGCGGGCTGCGATGGCGCCTTCATCGATCTGTTCGGGCTTGAGTCCTTCCGCTGCAATCCTCCTCACCGCGTCGACTATCTCCGCTCGGCCGCCGTAGTTCAGACATACGTTGAGCACGCCGTTCGTGTTGCGCGACGTACGGGCGATCGCTTCGTCGATGCGTTCGCGCATGCGCTGCGAGAGTTCGTCACGCCGCCCGCTGACGACGATGCGCACGCCGCGCCGGTGCATCTCGTCGATCTCGCGCTGCATGGTCTCGTGAAACAGGCGCATGAGGGCTCGCACCTCGGCCCGCGGCCGCGACCAGTTCTCCGTCGAGAAGGCGTACACGGAAAGGACCTCGACACCCAGCCGCTCGCAGCCGTCGAGCACCCGCTTGATCGCGCGCACCCCGGCCCTGTGCCCGAAGCTCACCGGGTGGCCCTTGCCGCGGGCCCAGCGGCCGTTGCCGTCCATGATGATTCCGATGTGACGCGGTACTGACGGGTCGGCCAAGGCCCTCAAAGAGTACCGGCGAGACATGATTCCGGCGTTGCAGGGGAGGCCGGGCTCCGCCCGGCCTCGACTTTGTCCCTAACGGCACCCAGGCGTGGCCGGGCGAGGGAAGGAGAGCAGGAGCGCGCTTAGCGCTCCGATGAGAGGGAACCGTGTGGGTTCCCTCTCATACTTCAAGAACTTCGTGTTCCTTCCGCGCCCCGAGGGCGTCGACGCGCTCGACCTGAGCTTCGGTGATCTTCTGCAGGCGGGTGTGCGCGCGCTTGGACTCGTCCTCGGCCACCTCGCCTTTCTTGGCCATCTGGTCGATGCGGTGGATCTCGTCGCGGCGGACATTGCGGATCGCCACCCGCGCCTCCTCCGCCTTCTGCCTGACGAGCCGCACGTACTCCTTGCGCCGCTCCTCGGTCAGCGGCGGGATCGGCACGCGGATCACCTGGCCATCGTTGGCGGGGTTCAGGCCCATGTCGCCGGAGCGCAGCGCCTTCTCGATGGCCCCGATCTGGCTCTTGTCGTAGACCTGGACCACCAGCAGCCTCGGCTCAGGCGCGCTGATCTGCGCCAGCTGGTTGAGCGGAGTCGGCGTCCCGTAGTACGGGACCATCACCTTGTCGATCAGTGCGGGGTTGGCGCGGCCCGTGCGGATGGTCGCGAGCTCGCCCCCGAAGTGGTCGACCGACTTCGCCATCTTCGACTCTGCGTCGCGAAGGATCGGATCTATCAAGTCGCGGCGCCCACCAGCGTCCCGATCTCCTCGCCGAGCACGACACGCTCG
>VBFW01000170.1:1693-7652 GCA_005880525.1 Chloroflexota bacterium
TGAGGATCACGTCCGCCTCAATCTCCACCGCGCGCAGGGCGGCGGTCGTGTCTGTCGTGAAGTAGGGATTGCCGGTGCCGGCCGCCAGGATGACGACGCGCCCCTTCTCCAGGTGACGCACCGCGCGCCGGCGGATGTAAGGCTCGGCGACCTGCGGCATCTGGATCGCGGTCATCGTGCGCGCGGGGATGCCCGTGCGCTCGAGGGCGTCCTGCAGCGCCAGCGCGTTGATGACCGTGGCCAGCATGCCCATGTAGTCGCCTGTCGCCCGATCGAAACCCTGGTTGCTGGCCGCCAGGCCGCGAAAGATGTTGCCGCCGCCCACGACCAGCGCGATCTGGACGCCCATCTCGTGGACGCGCTTGATCTGAGCGGCGATCGTGCGCACGACCTCGAGGTCGATGCCGTAATCGCGCTGGCCGCCAAGCGCTTCGCCGCTCAGCTTGAGCAGGACGCGGTTGTACTTCGGCGAACGGTCGGCCATCACGCTCCTAGAGGTTATGCCTCTCGGACGTTGAAGCGCGAGAAGCGTCTGACCGTGATGTTCTCCTGGAGCTTCGAGATGTTCTCCGCGATCAGGTCTTTCACCGGGTGCTTGGGGTCGCGGAAGTACGGCTGCTCCAGCAGCACGTTCTCCTGGATGAACTTCTCGACCTGCCCGTCGACGATCTTGGGGATGGCCTGCTCCGGCTTCCCGTCCTGCTCGGCCTTGCGCTGATAGAGGTTGCGCTCCTCGACCAGGATCTCGTCGGGAATGTCCTCGCGCGCCACCCATCGCGGGCCGGCCGCGGCGACGTGCAGCGCAAGCTCGCGCGCCAGCTTCCGGAAATCGACGCCCTTGGCGACGAAGTCCGTCTCGCAGTTGACCTCCACCAGCACCCCGACTTGCGGCGGGTAGTCGTCGCCGGTTTTGTGCAGGTACGACTCGACCACGCCCTGGCCGGTGGAGCGACCGGCGCGCTTCGCGGCTTTGGCGATGCCCTTCTCGCGTAGGATCGTGTAGGCCTTCTCGAGGTCGCCGTCCGCTTCCTCGAGCGCGCTCTTGCAGTCCATCATGCCCGCGCCCGACAGCTCAGCGAGGTGTTTCGAGGAACTCGCGGTCCTCGACCTCGGGCAGGATCTCGCCACGCGCCTGCGCCTCCTGACGACCATCCTGGCACGCGTCGGCGATCTTGCCGGTGAGCAGCTTGACTGCGCGAATCGCGTCGTCGTTGCCGGGGATCACGAACGTGATGAGGTCGGGGTCGCAGTTGGAATCGGTGATCGCGACCACGGGGATCTTGAGCCGGTTGGCCTCGGTGACCGCGATGTGCTCCTTGCGCGGGTCGACGACGTAGATCGCGCCAGGGAGCCGCTTCATGTCGGCGATGCCGTCGAAGTGGAACATCAGGCGGTCGAGCTCGTCCTGGAGCTTCTTCGCCTCCTTCTTGGGCATGTTCTCGAACTGGCCTTCCTGCTGCATCTTGCGCAGCTCCTGCAGACGCTCGATCCTCTTCTTGACCGTCGAGAAGTTGGTCAGCATGCCGCCCATCCAGCGGCGGTTGACGAAGTACATGCCGCAGCGGGCGGCCTCGGTCTGGATGGTCTCCTGCGCCTGCTTCTTGGTGCCGACGAACAGCACTGGCCGGCCACTAGCCGCCACGCCGCGGACGAAATCCCACGCGTCATCCAGCAGTCGGACGGTTTTCTGCAGGTCGATGATGTGGATGCCGTTGCGGGCCGTGAAGATGTAAGTCTTCATCTTCGGATTCCAGCGGCTGGTCTGATGGCCGAAATGGACACCTGCTTCCAGCAGCTGCTTCAAAGTCACTTGCGCCACGTAGCTACCTCCTCCCTGTTCCTCTTCCGCCCGGTTCTGGCCTTTGCAGGACAGGGGGTTTGCCCCGGGCGTGCTAACTCGGCTGGCTTTCGCTAACCGGCGTCCGGAGTATACGCAGAACCTCGAACGGGCTTAGGCCTCGACCTTCTTGACGCCCTTAGGACCTGGGCAGCTGGGGTAGTCGGAGCATGACTTGAACAGTCCGTAACGGCCGCGGCGCTCGACCAGCGGTTTGCCGCAGATTGGACATGGTTCGTCGAGAAGCTTCGGGCCCTCTTTCGCCTTTCCGTCCTTGCCTACGTTGGCTCGGTACTTGCACTCGGGGTATCGCGAGCACGCGACGAACGGCCCATACCGCCCGGTCCGCTCGACGAGCTCGCCCTCCCCGCACTGCGGGCACTTCTGGCCGGTCGGCTTGGCCGCCGATTGCGACGCATCCTTCTTGATGTACTTGCATTCGGGGTACCCCGAGCAGCCGACGAACTCGCCGTAGCGACCGGTGCGCAGCTGCAGCGGCCGGCCGCACACCGGGCATGGTTCCTCGAGCAGCTTGGGCTGCGCAGTCTCGCCGTTGATGGTCAGTGCGCGGCGGAACTTGCACTTCGGATAGCGCGAGCAGCCCATGAACGGGCCGAAGCGGCTCGCCTTGCGGACCAGGTGGCCTTCGTGGCACTCGGGGCACACCTCGTCGGTGTCGGCCGGCATCGCCTCCTGCGCTTCGGTGAGCATCTTCTGCAGGGGCCCGTAGAAGCCGCTGACCACCGGCACCCAGTCCTCGTGCCCGCTCTCGACCTGGTCGAGTCGCTTCTCCAGAGTCGCGGTGTACTCGTCGTCCGAGATCACCTTGAAACGGTCGACCATGATCGAGTTGACGGCCTCGCCGATTTCGGTCGGGTGCAGCCTTCGCTCTTTGATCTCGACGTAGCCGTGGTCCTTGGTGATCGTTTCGACGATCGGCGCGTACGTCGACGGCCTGCCGATGCCGCGCTGCTCCAGCTCCTTGATGAGCGTCGCCTCCGAGTATCGGGGCGGCGGCTGGCTGAAGTGCTGCTCCGGCTTGATGCCGTGGAAGTCCAGCGCTTCGCCGTCCGCCAGCGCGGGCAGATCCTGCGCGCCGTTCTCCTCCTCACGCGGCCACACGGCGTAGAAGCCGTCGAATGCGAGCACTGAGCCCGTGGCTCTGAAGATGTACGCGGCGCCCTCGATCTCCACCTGTGTCTGGTCGTAGACGGCCGGCGCCATCCGGCTCGCAACGAAGCGCCGCCAGATGAGGTCGTACAGCTTGAACTGCTCAGGTGTGAGGTGCTCGCGAATCGAATCAGGCGTGCGGTTGACGTCTGTCGGGCGGACGGCCTCATGAGCATCCTGCGTACCCGGCGCTGACTTCGCGACACGCGGGCCGCCGATGTACTTCGAGCCGTGCTTGTCCGCGATCCACGCCTTGACTCGCCCCTCGGCCTCGTCGGATATGCGCGTCGAGTCCGTGCGCATATACGTGATGAGGCCGGTCGCGCCCTCAGCACCCAGCTCGATGCCTTCGTACAGCTGCTGGGCGACGCGCATCGTGTTGCGCGGCCGGAAGCGCAAGCGGCTGGACGCGTCCTGCTGCATCGTGGACGTGATGTAGGGCAGGTACGAGCTCTTGGTGCGGCGCTTCTTCTCGACGCCCAGCACCTTGTAGGTCGCACCCTCGAGCTTGCGCAGCAGCTCGTCAGCCTCGGCCTGCGTGCGCACCTCGAGCTTGGCGTCCTCGCCTGCGGCCGGCGCGCCCGCCGCGCGGTTCAACCGCGCGAGGAAATGTTCGGCGGCCGCCTCCTTGGACAGCTCGGCGTCGATCGTCCATGACTCGACAGGGACGAACTTGCGGATCTCCTCCTCGCGGTCCACGACCAGGCGAAGCGCGACCGAGGAAACGCGGCCGGCGCCGATCCCCTTCTGGACCTTGCTCCAGAGGAACGGGCTGAGGCCGAAGCCGACCAGCCGGTCCACCACGCGGCGCGCCTGCTGCGCATTCACCAGGCGCATGTCGATCTCCCGAGGCGTCTCCAGGGCGCGGCGGACGGCGTCCGAGGTGATCTCGTGGAACTCGATGCGCTTGGGCGAGCGCAGGTGCAGCACCTCGGCCAGGTGCCAGGCGATCGCCTCGCCCTCCCTGTCTGGGTCGGAGGCGAGGATGACCTGACCCGGGTCCTTCTTGATCGCCGCGCGGAGCTCGGTGATCGTCTTCTGCCGGTCGTCGACCACCTCGTAGTGGGGCTTGAAGCCCTTCTCCACGTCCACCCCGAGCTCCTTTTCGGGCAGGTCGCGGACGTGCCCCATCGAGGCAAGGACGTCGAAACGGTCACCCAGGAACCGCTTCAAAGTCCTCGCCTTGGCGGGGCTCTCGACGATGATCAGACCTTCCGGCACAGCTCTTCCTTTATTCCCAAAACAGCCTTTGTGTTCCCGTGGGGCTGGTTCTGGGCGCGCAATCCTACGCCCGTCCTCCTCCTGGGCGCAATGCCCTTACGTAGCCGCCGGCATGCCGGCGGACAGCCCCCTCCAGCTCCAACGAAGTCATGCGGCCAAGCACCTCGGCCACCGGCAGCCCGACTTTCCGCGCGAGCTCGGCGGCGCTCACGGCCATGGCTTCCGAGAGATGGATGAGCAGCCCGTCCCGGGCTCGGGCGGGTTCGAAACCGACCCCCGGCGGCGGCTTGAGCGGGTCGTCCAGCACCTCCAGCTGCGCGCCCAGGGCGGCCAGCACGTCCCTTGCGTTCTGGACCAGGCCGGCACCGTCCCGAATGAGCCCATGGGCGCCCACCGACAGCGGGGAGAAGATGCTGCCGGGGACCGCCAGGACCTCGCGGTCGAGCTCGAGCGCCGCCTGCGCCGTGATGAGCGCGCCCGAGCCTTCGGCCGCCTCCACGACCACCACGGCATCCGACATCGCCGCCATCGTCCAGTTGCGCGCGGGAAAGTTGCCTCGCCGGGGCTGCGTGCCGTCGGCGAACTGGCTGACCAGCGCCCCGCCACCGGCAAGGATTTCCTCCGCCAGGCGGCTGTGGGCGGCCGGATAGACGAGGTCCACGCCGGTCCCCATCACAGCGACCGTCATGCCGCCGCCGTTCAGGGCTCCGCGGTGGGCTGCCGCGTCGATGCCTAGCGCGAGCCCGCTGATCACGATCACGCCGGCAGCCGCGAGGTCGCAGGACAGCTGCTCCGCAACCGCCTCGCCGTAGGGCGACGGCCTTCGCGAGCCGACCAGCGCAACGCGGGGTCCGGCGGGCGGCGGCCAGCGGCCGCGCGTACGCAGGCCGGCGACCTCAGGCCGCTGCATCGTGCAGCCTGTAGCCGAGCGCTTCGAGCACGTGCCTGTCGTCAATGCGCTCCGCGCCGTCGAGGTCGGCGGCGGTGCGCGCAACCCGCCACGCTCGATGAAACCCCCGGGCCGACAATCCTTGCTGGTCCGCCCACCGCTCGAGCGTCCGGCGAGGGCCCGGCTCCAGTGAAGCCATGGCCCGCAGCCGGGCCGGCCTGAGCATCGCGTTCAAACAACCCTGTCGCTCGTGCTGGCGCCGGCGCGCCGCGATGACCCGCTCGCGCACGGGCTCCGACCCCTCGCCCACCGGTTCGTTCGCGAGCAGCGCCGGCGGCACACGACGCACGTTCACCTTCAGATCGATGCGATCGAGCAGCGGGCCTGAGAGCTTGCGCTGATACGTGTCGATCGCGGCAGGTGTGCAGCGGCATACGCGGCGCGCGTCACCTGCCCACCCGCACGGGCACGGGTTGGTGGCGGCGACAAGCGTGAATCGCGCTGGGTACGCGACCGACCCTCCCGACCTGGTGATGGTCACGCGACCGGCCTCCAGCGGCTGCCGCAGTGCCTGCAGCACCGTCGACTGGAACTCCGCCAGCTCGTCGAGGAACAACACCCCGTGATGCGCCCGCGAAATCTCGCCAGGATTCGCGAGGCCCGCGCCGCCGCCGATGAGACCCGCCATGGAGATGCCGTGGTGCGGAGCGCGAAACGGCCTCACCCAATCGACCGGCCTGCCCGGCGGCAGCTCGCCCAGCAGGCTCCGCACCTGCGCCACCTCCAGGGCTTCGCCAAGGTCCAGCGGCGGCAGGATGCCGGGCAGGCTGCGCGCAAGCATC
>VBFW01000386.1 GCA_005880525.1 Chloroflexota bacterium
CATGGTGTCGACCTTGAGCTCTGTGCGCGGATTGACGTTCGCGAACGCGGCCTGAAACAGCGGCTTGCCGGGTGCGGGCACCGCGTATCTCTCATACAGCTGTTTTGCCTCGTCCTCGCTCACGGCGTTGGCGAACGCGAACCGGAACTGCGCGCTGCTCAGCGACACCGCCTTATTGACGTTGGCGGGGTTGCTCAGCGCGGGGCTCGCAGCTCGCAGCGCCGAGAAAGGCAGCGGCAGGACCCCGCGAAACGGAGCGGGGTCCACTGCGACCGAGACGGCAGCCAGTCCGTGGCCCGCGACGATCTGTGCCAGCAGCCCGCCGAACGAATGACCGATGACCGCAGGCTTGCGCGTTAGTCCGCGGATGACGGTCTCCATGTGGTCGACGACCTGGCCGACTCCCTTGCGCGCAAACGCGTCCGGTCGAGCGTTTGCGTCGACGACGGTCTCGGGGTCGTCGGGCCAGCCCGGCTTCACTGCGGAGTAGCCGGCCTGCTCGAACAGATCGGCCCAGCTGTCCCAGCTGCTGGCGAGGAGCCAGAGCCCGTGGATGAACACCACCGGCTGCTTGCCGGATTGGTTGGCGCGAGCGACCTCGGCAGTCTCGCGGGCCGTGAGGGCGGTAGGCATGTGCCGCATCATCTTGAGCGAATCGAAGCCGCGTGGTAGTCAAGGGGGGCGTTGCAATGATCGTTCGCAACCTGGTCGAGCTGGCTGGAACCGAGCGAGATGTTCGTGGGGAGGGGTGGCGAAGCCGCCGGCTCCTACGTCGGGACGACGGCGTGAAATTCTCGCTGCATCTGACCGAGATCGACGCCGGCACCGAGCTCGAGCTCGAGTACGCGAATCATTTCGAGGCCAACTACTGCATCGCGGGAAGTGGCGAGGTCATCGAGGTGGCCGGCGGAAAGGCCCATCAGCTTGATCCCGGCACCATGTACACGCTGGACCAACACGACCGGCACATCCTGCGCGTGGCAAGCCCCATGACTCTGCTCTGCGTTTTCTGGCCAGCGCTGGTCGGCAACGAGAGCCATGACGCGAAGGGCGGCTATCCCAGCGTCGACGCCGACCATTGATCGCCAACCCGCAAGAATTCAAGGCGCGCGGAGTTTGCAAAGTGGGACGGTCGGCTGATATTTCCGTCCGGAGGATTTACCTGGCGGGCCGTCCCACTCCGAAAGTCCAACGCGTAGTTCCAATCGACTGATCGTTATTGGGCCAGTTATTTTTTTGCACACGGGAGAACCCAAGCTATCGCTGGCGGCTGATTCGTTTGGCCGTCCTGGGCGTGAAAGCTTTCGTCGGGTACGGCGGCTGACTGGTCTGGTCGGCGGCTAGCGATAGGGGTGTCATTGCGTCTTTTAGGCTGGTCTTCCGGGATTCGTATTCCACTGCATTCTTGCGCGCAAGCAGAGATCTCAGCTGACGCGCCCGTTGGCGGTCTTCGGGCGCAGAAGCCACGATGTCCTCCAGCAAGTCTGCCGCACGCTGGTGGTCCGGGTCGGTCGAACGAACGCCGGCTAGTGCGGTGGTGACTGCGTCGGTACCGCTGATTGCAGCATGAATTGCGTCTAAGAGCGCCGCGTCGTTCCGGCCGGCATCAAGTCCGGAGCGGGCTTGTTCAATGAATTGAATAGCCTTGTCCAAATAGAGCCGGGCCCCGTTGCGCCGGACTTGCACCGTCTTGCCCCTTGCCATCAGTTGGCGGTCTTAAGAGGGCGCAAGCACATCGATGCCATCACGCTCTATCGCTTGCCAGATACCTTGTCCCGGTTGACGGCCCTTGCTCAATTTCTCGAGCGATGGTGAACCCACCAGCACATTCAGTCGCGTCCCGAACCGTTCACGGGCTGTCTCAGCTATATCCTGCGCCGCGGCCTCTACCGCGGCTACGCTCTCACGCGCTGTAACCAAGGCAAGGTCGACATCACTCGTCGTCGCCATCGCGCCTCGAGCCGCACTGCCAAAAATCCGGGCCTCCTTAATAGGGAGATGACGCGCCCTCAGTTCCCCTGCCACCAGCGAGAGGAGTTCAACTTTCAACTTTGGTTCCAACCCGAAGAGCTTGCGAAGTGGCTCAGCCAGGACATGGCGCCGGTTAATGCGATAGAGGCCCGTCCGCGGTAGCCGTTGCACCGCGACCAGCCCCTGCGCAGCAAGGTCAGCCAGTACCTGGTTGGCGCGTGGATGTGAGACCCCGGCGCGGCGTGCCAAGTCGCGGCCGCTTCTGCCAACGTCATAAGGAACCGCGAACAAAGCGCGGAGCAGCCTTACATGGCTGGCGTTGGCAAAGATTTCGTCCAAAGGCTGATCCAGGCGCATTGGAAATTTATATTACCACATGGTAATAAAAGCTACCACTTGCCGGCCAACGCGAGCTAGCTTCCTGTCTTATACGCCTTAGTGGCCGTGATGACCAAGAACGCCACCGGGTGAACCGGGACGAGCGTGCCCGGCGGCAGCACAGGGCGCTGGACGCCTTTCTGGCCGCCGTTGTTCAAGAACGCGCCGAGATCGGTGAAGTTGCCGAACTCGGGCCTATAGACGGCCGACTTGGCGCCTGTGGGCAGGCGCTCGCCGATCTGCGAGATGACGACACCGATCTCGCCCGCCGGAACCTGCACACACGGATAGAGGGCGACGGTGTGGTTCGGCCACAGCTTGAACCGGACGCCAGGCATTAGCAGGTCAGCCTGGTAGCCGGCTTCTCCGGCGAAGGCGACGGGGGTGTCGG
>VBFW01000171.1 GCA_005880525.1 Chloroflexota bacterium
CTGAGGAGTACCTCATCGACGGCAACTGGTGGTGGATCACCTTCCCCGGTCTGGCGGTCACCGTCACCGTGCTGTGTGTGAACTTCATCGGTGACGGCCTGCGCGACGCCTTCGACCCGAAGATCGTCAACTAGCGCCCCCACCTAGCCTCCCCACACGGTGGGGAGGGACCGCGCGACCTAACGCTTACGCAAAATGACACGCCGCGAAGTGGCCTGACTTCTTGGCTTCGAGCTTGGGCCTTTCCTCGGCGCAGATCCCGTTCTGGGTTCCCTTCTCCCTGGCCAGCGGGCAGCGGGTCCGGAAGGGGCAGCCTGACGGCGGGTTGAACGGGCTCGGCACATCGCCCGTCAGCTGGGTGCGGTTGCGCAGGTGGTCGGGGTCGGGCTGCGGGATGGCCGACATCAGCGACTTGGTGTAGGGATGAAGCGGGTTCTTGTAGAGCTCTTCGGCGTCGGCTAGCTCCATCACCTGGCCGAGGTACATCACCGCCACGCGGTCGGAGATGTACGAGACGACAGCCAGGTTGTGGGCCACGAAGATGTAGGTGAGCCCGAACTCCTGCCGGAGGTCCACCAGCAGGTTGAGCACCTGCGACTGGATCGACACGTCCAGGGCGGACACCGGCTCGTCCGCAATGATCAGCTTCGGTGACAGCGCCAGGGCGCGGGCGATGCCGATGCGCTGGCGCTGGCCGCCTGAGAACTCGTGCGGGTAGCGGTTCGCATACTCGGGCCGCAGCCCCACCCTGCGGAGCATGTCGCGCGTGATCTTCTCGCGCTCCGTTCGATTCCTCATGCCGTGCACGAGCAGACCCTCGCCGACGATGTCGCCGACCGACATGCGCGGGTTCAATGAGCCGACGGGGTCCTGGAAGATCATCTGCATGTCCGCGCGCAGCGGCTTCATCTGGGAGCGGCGCAGCTTGGTGATGTCGTGTCCGTCGAACTCGATGGTTCCTTCAGTCGGCTCGACCAGGCGCAGGATTGAGCGGCCCAGCGTCGACTTGCCGCAGCCCGACTCGCCGACGAGGCCGAGCGTCTCGCCTGGCCGGACGTCGAGGTCCACATCGTCGACCGCCTTGACGTAGCCGACCACGCGCTGCAGAAAGCCACGCCGGACCGGGAAGTACTTCTTGATCCCGCGGATTTTCAGGAGCGGCTGGTTTCCATCCTTGACGGCGAGCGTCGGGCCGGCAACCGGGGTTGTGCTCATGATTCGCCGGCCCGCGTCGAGCGGACCGAGGTCTGGCGCCGGCCGCCCTCACACAGCCAGCAGGCCGCGGTCTGACCGCCGACGTCGAACAGCGGCGGGTCCTCGACGCACTTCTCGAAGCGGAGGTTGCAGCGCGGGGCGAACCGGCAGCCGGGCGGCCAGTTGACCGCGCTCGGCACCGTGCCGCGGATGACGGCCAGCTTCGCGGCCGACGTCATGCCGAGGTGGGGGATCGAGCGAAGGAGGCCCTCGGTGTAGGGGTGCTGCGGTCTGTTGAAGATGCCGCGGACCGGTGCCTCCTCGACGACCTTGCCGGCGTACATCACGACCACGTTCTCGCAGATCTCCGCGACCACGCCGAGGTCGTGGGTGATCATGATGATCGACATCCGGAACTCCTTCTGCAGGTCGCGAAGGAGGTCGAGGATCTGGGCCTGGATCGTGACGTCGAGCGCTGTCGTCGGCTCGTCGGCGATGAGCAGCTTGGGCGTGCATGACAGCGCCATCGCGATCATGACGCGCTGGCGCATGCCGCCTGACATGTGGTGCGGGTAGTCCTGGACTCGCTTGTCGGGCGATGGGATGCGCACCGTGTTCAGCATCTCCACCGCGTGCCGCCACGCCCGCTTGCGGTCCATGTTCAGGTGCAGCTGCGCCATCTCGGCGATCTGGTCGCCCACCGTGTACACGGGGTTGAGCGACGTCATCGGCTCCTGGAAGATCATCGCCACTTCCTTGCCACGCAGCTTTCGCATATCCTCGTGGTCGAGGCCGACCAGGTCATGGCCCTCGAACAGGATCCGGCCGCGCGCGATCTTGCCCGGGTAGTCGATCAGGCCCATGATGCTCAGGGCGGTCACGCTCTTGCCGCAGCCGGACTCGCCCACCAGCCCCAGGGTCTCGCCCTGGGCGACCGCAAACGAGACGCCGTCCACCGCGTGCACGACGCCCTCGGCCGTGCTGAACTGGGTGTACAGGTTGTCAACCCGGAGTAACTCTTGCGGCACCCTTCTCGAATACTACCCGAGGTTGGGTCAGGTTCCGGGGCCCGCCCTTCGGCGGCGTTCCTAGGCCGCCCGGACGCGCAGGATCCGGTAGCCCTTCTTGGACTTCAAGCGGTCCACGTCGCGGCCCGAAGCCGCTAGCCAGGCGGCCAGGGAGTCTGAGCCGAGGTTGCGCTGGACGACCAGGTAGGCGGCTCCGGCCGGCGCCAGCCGGTCAAGCCACCGATCGAGGATCTCGTGCATGGCCGCCTTGCCGACGCGCACAGGTGGGTTGGAGTAGATGGCCGCGAACCGGACGCCATCCGGCACCTCGTCGGGGGCCGCAACGGTCACGTTGGCCGCGCCGGCAGCCTCGGCGTTCGTCCGGGACAGCTCGAGAGCCCGCTCGTTGACGTCCACCGCCCAGATGCGAGCCTTGGGCGAGGCCTTGGCCAGCGCGATCGCGATCGGCCCATAGCCGGCACCCAGGTCCAGGATGTCGCCTTCGGCGGGCGGGGCCGGCGCCTCCTTGAGCAGGGTCAGCGTTCCGAGGTCGATCCGCCTGGCTCCGAACACGCCCCTGTCGGCCTGCAGCTCGAGGTCCAACGCGCCTGCGCGGAGGCGGACGGTGTGGGGCTTCGAGGCCACCTCCGGCGTCGGGTTGAAGTAGTGGTTTTTGGGTATACTCATCGTTTGTCGCCCAATCGGCTAATGCCGCGTGGGCATCGGACCTTCTACAGGAGTCAAATTTGCCGACCATCCAGCAGTTGGTACGCATCGGGCGCAAGGCGGCCAGAGCGAAGTCTAAGGCGCCTGCCCTGAAGGGCTCGCCGCAGCGGCGGGGAGTCTGCGTGCGCGTCTACACCCAGACGCCCAAGAAGCCGAACTCGGCACTGCGCAAGGTGGCCCGGGTGCGCCTGACCACCGGGATCGAGGTCACTGCCTACATCCCGGGCATCGGCCACAACCTGCAGGAGCACTCGGTCGTCCTCATCCGCGGCGGCCGCGTCAAGGACCTTCCGGGCGTCCGCTACCACATCATCCGCGGCACGCTGGACACCGCCGGCACGAAGAACCGCAAGAAGGCTCGCTCGAAATACGGCGCCAAGCGGGAAAAGACCAAGGCGGCAGCCTGATGCCTCGCCGTAACCGCCCAGTCAAGCGTGTCATCGCGCCCGACGCGGTGTACCAGTCCGAGGCGATCTCCAAGTTCATCAACGTGGTCATGAGCCGCGGCAAGCGGTCGACCGCCGAGAAGGTCGTTTACGACGCGCTGGCTCGCGCCTCCAAGCAGGCCAAGAAGGAGCCGCTCGAGGTGTTCGAGACCGCTATGCGAAACGCGACGCCCCTGCTCGAGGTCAAGCCTCGGCGCGTGGGCGGCGCCACGTACCAGGTTCCGATCGAGATCCGTCCCGACCGGAGGCTGGCGCTTGCCCGCCGGTGGATCGTGCGCTTTGCCCGCCAGCGGGGCGGTAAGAGCATGTCCGAGAAGCTCGCGTTCGAGATCCTCGACGCGGCCCAGAACACCGGCGGCGCGGTGAAGCGAAAAGAAGAGACCCATCGGATGGCTGAAAGCAACAAGGCGTTCAGCCATTTCCGGTACTGACGAGAGATGAGCTTGGCATTGAAGATGGCGGAGCGCCCAGTCGCGATCGAGAAGGTCCGAAACATCGGGATCATGGCGCACATCGACGCCGGGAAGACCACGACCACCGAGCGCATCCTTTTCTATGCGGGCCGCATCCACAAGATGGGCGAGGTGCACGAGGGCGCCGCGACCATGGACTGGATGGTCCAGGAGAAGGAGCGTGGGATCACGATCACCTCTGCCGCGACCACCGCCCAGTGGCGCGACCACTCGGTGAACATCATAGACACACCCGGACACGTGGACTTCACGGTCGAGGTGGAGCGCAGCCTGCGCGTGCTCGACGGCGCCGTGGCCGTTTTCGACGCCGTGGCCGGCGTGGAGCCCCAGTCCGAGACGGTCTGGCGCCAGGCCGACCGCTATGGCGTGCCCCGCATCGCCTTCATCAACAAGATGGACCGCGTCGGAGCCGACTTCTACGGCTCGCTGCAGTCGATCCGCCAGCGCCTGGGCGCGCGCGCAATCCCGATCCAGCTGCCAATCGGCTCGGAGAGCGCGTTCCGCGGCTACTTCGACCTGATCACCAAGGACGCCGTCATCTACACCGACGACCTCGGCACCAACCAGGTCGAGTCGCAGACCATCCCGGCCGGGATGGAGGGGCTGGTCGCCCAGCACCGCCACGATTTGATCGAGGCCGCGGCCGACTTCGACGACGCGATCATGCACCTGTACCTCGAGGAGAAGGAGCCGAGCAATGCCCAGATCATGGCCGCCCTGCGCAAGGGAACGGTCAGCGGGATGCTCGTGCCGGTGCTCTGCGGAGCCGCCCTGCGGAACCGTGGCGTGCAGCCGATCCTCGACGCCGTTGTCGACTACCTGCCGTCGCCTGCGGATGTGCCGCCGGTCGAGGGGACCGACCCGAAGACAGGCACGCTGGTCGTGCGCGAGCACGATGACGACGAGCCGTTTTCGGCGCTCGCCTTCAAGATACAGATGGACCCGCAGGGCGTCGGCAAGCTGACGTTCTTCCGC
>VBFW01000172.1 GCA_005880525.1 Chloroflexota bacterium
CAGCTGAGGACTAGCTGCACGGCTTGTGAAGTTTAGGGAAAGCGTGAATCATGGCGCCCGTCGCGACCTGGTCCAGGCATAGCCCGTTTAGCGTTGCCGGAACAGCAGGTTGACGACCACCGTCAGGATCACGGAGAGGACGATGCTCGTCGCGAGGGGGATGTACACGGTCACGTTGCCGCTCTTGAAGGTGATGTCACCGGGCAGGTGGAAGCGCCCGAACAGCATCAAGCCACCCCCGATTACGGTAAGGACGACGCCAAACACCAGGAGCATCCGGCCGGCGTCAGCCATCGCTAAAGATTAGGAGCCGGGGTGGCAGGGTTGGCCGGGCTTGGCCCGGCCATGACTTTGTTTTCTCAACCCGCGGGCGTGGCATCACCCCAAGGGAGGGAGAGCAGGGCCGCGAATCCGGCCCGCCGGTAGCGTCGATTCGGACTTCGACACTAGGGCCGTTGAGCGGTCCGATGAGAGGGAACCTTGGTTCCCTCTCATGGCTCAGAGCAGGCGCGCCTGGCCCTGCGGAGGCTCCTCGCCCAGGTGCTCGTACGCCAGGTCAGTGGCCACACGGCCGCGTGCGGTCCGAGCCATGAAGCCGATCTGAATCAGGTACGGCTCGTGAACGTCCTCGATCGTCTCGGGCTCCTCTGACAGCGAAGTGGCGATGGTGTCGAGCCCGACCGGGCCGCCCTTGAACTTCTTGATCAGCGTCTCGAGCAACCGGCGGTCGAGCGGTTCCAGGCCGAGGTCGTCGATGTCGAGCATCGCGAGCGCTGCGCGCGTCGTCTCGACCGTCGCGCGCCCGTCGCCACGGACCTGGGCGTAGTCCCGCACACGCCGCAGGAGGCGGTTCGCGATGCGGGGTGTGCCGCGGGCGCGCCGGGCGATCTCGGAGACCGCCTCCGCCTGGATCTCTATGTCGAGGATGCGAGCCGACCGCCGCACGATGCTTTCCAGCTCGGCCTTGGAATAGAAGTCCAGCCGGTACACGGCGCCGAAGCGGTCACGCAGCGGTGCGCTGAGCAAACCCTGGCGCGTGGTGGCGCCGACACAGGTGAAGTGCGGCAGCGGCAGAGTCGCCGCGCTTGCCCCCACTCCCTTGCCGAGGACGGCGTCGAAGCGAAAGTCCTCGAGCGCAGGGTAAAGGGATTCCTCCACCACGCTGTTCAGGCGGTGGATCTCGTCGATGAAGAACACGTCGCGCGTCGAGAGGTTCAGCAGGATCGACCCCAGCGCGCCCTGGTGGTCGATGGCCGGACCAGAGCTGACCTTGATGGCGACCCCGAGCTCGTTGGCGATGATGTGCGCAAGCGTCGTCTTGCCCAGGCCAGGCGGCCCGCACAGGAGCACATGCTCCACCGGCTCGCCTCTGCGCCGCGCCGCCTCCAGGAGGATGCTGAGGTTTTCCCGCACCTGCGCCTGCCCGACGTACTCGGACAGCATTCGCGGGCGCAGCGTGAGGTCGAACTGCTCGTCATCGGCGCTCGCGTCGACGACTCGGTCTTCAGTGCTCATCTATTTCTTTCCCAAAGCCTTCAGCGCGCTGGCCAGAGCTTCTTGAGTGGGTGGCGACGATTTCCAGTCGACCGCCTCCAGCCCGATGCGGGCTTCTTGCGGTGAGAAACCCAGGTTACGCAGCGCAGCCTCGACCGCTTTCGGCACGGCGCCATTGCCGGCCGCGGCGACGGCTCGCGGCAGCACCGACAGGGCCTCTTCCGCGTCGAGCTTCGGCTTGAGCTCGATGATCACCTTCGCCGCGGTGCGCTGCCCCACGCCGCTGGCTCGGCGGATCGGCGTCGGATCCTCCGCGGTGATCGCCCGTTTGAGGACCTCGATGCTCGCCGCGCTCAGGA
The DNA here is from genome assembly GCA_005880525.1 of Chloroflexota bacterium. Lineage (GTDB taxonomy): Bacteria > Chloroflexota > Dormibacteria > Dormibacterales > Dormibacteraceae > CF-118. Next base: position 1,854 of record VBFW01000172.1, read on the forward strand.
TGTTGAGACCGACCTTCGGGCCTACCCCGTCGACACCGATGAGCATCTCGAACAGCTCGAGCTCTTCCGCGGAGCTGAACCCGTACAAAGCCAGCTGGTCCTCGCGCACGTGCGTGTGGATGTGCAGCTCGAGCGCGCCGCCTGGGGAAGGCACCGTCTGGCGAGTGCCGGCCGCGACGCTGACCATATAGCCCACGCCTCCGACGTCGAGCACTACGTAGTCAGGCGCCGCGCGTCTCACGGTTCCACTGAGATGCGCGATCAACGCTGTCGCGCCCCGTTGAACTTCCTGCTTCTCGCGTGGCACACCGCGATGGCGATCGCGTCGCGAGCGTGCTCGTCGAGCTTGCCGGCCGGGAGCTGCACCTGCGCCACGAGCATGCGCTGGATCTGCGACTTGTCAGCTTTGCCGTAGCCGGTGAGCACGATCTTCACCTGCGACGGCTTGTACTGGAACACCGGAACATTGCACTCTTCGAGCACGGCGAGGATCGCGCCGCGCGCCTGGGCGACGCCGATCGCACTCGTGGCGTTGCGGCCCATGAAGAGCTCTTCGATCGATGCCTCCGATGGATGGTGCTCGGCGATGAGTGCCCTCAAATGGTTTGCGATTGCCACGAGCCGCGGACCTTCGCGACCAGGGATCGTCGACACTGTGCCGCATGCGACCACGCGGTTGGGCTCGGCGAGCAGCGCGAAACCTGTGCCGGCCAACCCGGGGTCGATCCCTACGATCAGCCCGTCAGATGGCATTCGTCCATACAGGTCTATACCTGCGCTGAAACTCTTTCAAGGACGTCTGCTGAGAAAGCGCGGGTAAGGGCTGCGGCCATTCCCCGCGGAACCCCATCCCGGAGTACGCCTCGCCACGCGAGGTGGTTTGTACGAAGTGCGCGTCTGGGAGACGGCCGGAGTAAATCCGGCCTACCTGCGACCCCTCAACTCTCTTCATTCATACCTGTGCTGAAACTCTTTCAAGGACGTCTGCTGCGATGTCGAAATTGGCGTAGACCTGCTGGACGTCGTCGTCCTCCTCCAGCGATTCCATCAAACGAAGCACGGCCGCTGCCTTGTCCTCGTCGACCGCCACGGTCTGCTTGGGCTGCATTGTGACCTCGGCGTTCTCGATCGTCACGCCGGGCAGCGCCTCGAGCGCGGTCTTCACCTTCTCGAATGCGTTCGGCGGCGTGGTGATGTCCACCGACTTGCCATCGACCTGGACGTCGTCGGCGCCGGCCTCGATGGCCGCGAGCCCGACGTCCTCCGGGTCCTGCTTGCCCGCGCCCGCTGAGATGGCGCCCTTGCGCTCGAACATCCACCCCACCGCGTTCGACTCGGCCAGGTTGCCGCCGCCCTTGGAGAAGCGGTGGCGGATGGACGCGGAGGTTCGGTTGCGGTTGTCGGAAAGCGCGTCGACCATGATCGCCACGCCCGCCGGGCCGTAGCCCTCGTAGCGGATCTCCTCCAGCCTCTCGCCTGCGAGCTCGCCGGTGCCTCGCTTGATCGCAGCCTGGATGCGATCTGTCGGCATGTTGATCTCACGCGCCTTCTGCATCGCGAGCCTCAGCCGGAAGTTGCCGTCGGGGTTGCCCCCGCCCTCCTTGGCCGAGATCGTGATCTCGCGGCTGGCGCGCGTGAACGCCTGCCCTCGCTTGGCATCGACGATCGCCTTCTTGTGCTTGATGCCCGCCCATTTCGAGTGGCCAGACATGACTAGGCAGAGCCTCCGAACATACTTTCGTCGATTCTATCGCTTCCGGATTCGAACGAAATTTCTTTTGCCCACCTGGACGACATCGCCATCCCGCAGCTTCCAGTCGAGCCCGATCTTTTCGCTGTTGACGCGCACCCCGCCCTGCTCGATGAGCCGTCGCGCGTCCCCGCGGCTTCGCGCCAGTCCGGCCTCCACCAGCGAGCCGGGGACGTCCTCCAGATCCATCACGAAGCGCTCGGGCACGTCCTCCGGCATCTCGCGGCGTCGGAACTTCGTCTCGAAGTCCTTCTCCGCGCGCGCGGCAGCCTCCTCCCCATGCAGCCGGTGCACGAGCCTGTGGGCGAGTGCGGCCTTCGCGTCGCGCGGCTTCAGCGCGAGCACCTCGTCCATTTCCGCACGAGGCATGCCTGATGTCAGGCGCACGTACTTCTCGAGCAGCCGGTCGGGAATCGACATCGTCTTGCCGTAGATCTGCTCCGGCGCCTCACTGACGCCGATGTAGTTGCCGAGCGACTTCGACATCTTCTGCGTGCCGTCGAGGCCCTCCAGCAGCGGGAAGACCGCAATGTCCTGCGGCTCCTGTCCGTAAGCCTCCTGGATGTCGCGGCCGAACAGCAGGTTGAAGAGCTGGTCGGTGCCGCCTATCTCGACGTCGGCCCGCACCGCTACCGAGTCGTACGCCTGATTGAACGGATAGAGGATCTCGTGCGCGCCGACTGCCGCGCCTTCCTTCAAGCGCTGGGCGAAATCCTCGCGCTGCAGAACCTGCTGCAGCGTCGCCTTGCCGAGCAGCCGCAGCACGTCGGCGGCGCTCAGCTTGGCGAGCCACTCAGAGTTGCCGTGCACCTCGGTCCTGTCGCGATCAAGCACCAGGAAGATCGGGTCGAAGTAGGTCTTCGCGTTGGCGTCGATCTGTTCGCGCGTGAGGATCGGCCGCGTCTCAGAGCGACCGCTGGGATCGCCGATCATCGCTGAGAAGTCGCCGACGATCAGGACCACCGTATGTCCGTGGTCCTGGAATGCGCGCAGCACGTCGAGCACGACCAGGTGTCCGATGTGGATGTCCGGCGCGGTCGGGTCGAGACCAAGCTTTACGCGCAGCTTGTCGCCGCGCTCGATGCGCGAACGCAGGTGATCCTCTACATGGATCTCGACGGCACGCTCGCGCAGGTCCTGGAAGAACGACTGCGTCAAACCGACGGTCAGCTTACTGGGCCGCGGCTGAAGTACTGGTGCGGGTCGAAGGGAAGGGCCGGCTGGAACACCGCGACGATCGGCCTGCCGATCGCGTTGACAAGCGGGACGGCAATGCGCGAGCCATCGACGGCAGCCCGGATCTGCGCCTGCGTGCCGGCCAGCTGACCGCTCCCGCTCGGATGGCCCGCCGCCTGCAGCTCATACGTGACAACCACTGACAGAAGCACTGCCGTGAGCACTCCGACGAGCACACCTGTGACCCGGTTCCACACGATCGCCTCGATCTGGATCTGGCGGTGCGCCAGCTGCGCGGCTCCGTCGATCGCCGGCGTAGATGACGATCAGAGCGATCGGGAGAACGTCTACCCAGGTCATGTGCGAATCCTGGCGCCGTGCTTTTTCTCCAACCGTTTCCTGATCTCGGACATAACTTTTTCTACTTCGGCGTCCGTCAGGGTGCGCTCGGGGCTCCGGAAAGTCAAGGTGAAGGCGATGCTCTTGCGGCCCTCGCCGGCCTGGTCGCCGCGATACTCGTCGAACGCGCGCACGCTCTCCAGCGAGCCGCCCCCCGCCTCTTTGATGGCACGGTGGAGATCGCCGGCGGGAACGTTTGGATCAACCACAACCGCGATGTCGCGCTGGACAGACGGATAGCGAGGCAGCTCCGCGGCTTTGCGCTCGCCGCGGGCGGCGATCAGCGCCTCGGCATTGACGTCCAGCGCCACCGCGCGACCATCGAGGTCGAACACCGCAAGGGTCGACGGATGAAGCTCGCCCACCACGCCAATCTCGCTGCCGCCCACCATGATCGACGCCGCCCGGCCCGGGTGGTAGAGGTCCGGGGATGCGCGAAGATAGCGCACCGTGCCGGCCGCAAGGTCCTGGGCTAAGCGGTCCATCACGGACTTCAAACGCAAAAACCCGCGCCTCCCTGCATCGGCGCCGGCGTCGACTCGGGCGAGCACGGTCAGGCGGACCTGCTCGTCGGCGAGCCCGTCGGGACGCTTGCCGCGGTAAACGCGCGCGAGCTCGAACACATCGACGCGCTCCGCGGTCCGATTCTGGTTGTAGCGGGCGACTGAAAGGAGAGACGGCAGCAGCGAGGTTCGCATCGTGTCCAGCTCATCGCTCATCGGGTTGAAGAGCGTCCGTGCACCTTCCGCCAGGCCGAGCCGCTGCAGCAGCCGCCGAGGCACGAGCGCAGGCGAGACCACCTCGTCGAAGCCAGCGCCAAGCACCACCTCCCGCAGGCTTCCGTGGTGGTCATCCGGGCTCATCACCTCCCACGTGTGCCGGCGGGATCCGGGCAGGGTCGCAGGGATACGGTCGATGCCGTAGATGCGGCCAACCTCCTCGATGACGTCCTCCGGCAGCTCGACGTCGAGGCGGAACACCGGCGGCAGGATCTCGTAGAACCCTTCCTGTCCGCCGTAGCCCACCTGAAACCCGAGGCGCGGCAGGATCTGCTGCTGGATTTCCTGCGGATGCACCTCGACTCCCAACAGCGCATCGATCTTCGCCGCAGGGAACACGATTCGGACTGGCTCCTGAGGCCGCGGGTAGACGTCGACCCAGTCCGCGTGCACCTGGCCGCCGGCCCAATCGCGAACGAGCGCTGCGGCGCGGCGGGCGGCTGCCATCGCCATCTCGGGAGCCAGGCCCTTCTCGTGGCGCAGGGAGGCGTCGGTACGCAGCCCGAGAGCGCGAGACGTGGCGCGGATGTTGACGCCGTCCCAGCCGGCCGACTCGATCACGACATCGGTCGTGGTGTCCGACACGCCGCTTTCCTCGCCGCCGATGATGCCTCCGATCGCTACCGGTCCATTGGCATCGGCGACCACGAGCATTCCCGGGCCGACCTTTCGCGTCTGCCCGTCGAGGCACAGCAGCGACTCGCCTTC
>VBFW01000173.1 GCA_005880525.1 Chloroflexota bacterium
TCCGACCGGCCGCAAGGTCATGGCCCGGGCGGCCGACGCATTGAAGAAGGTCACACTCGAGCTCGGCGGCAGCGACCCGTGCATCGTCCTCGATGACGCTGACCTGGAGGCCGCGGCTCGCGCGGTCTCCATCGGCCGCTTCTTCAACTGCGGGCAGGCGTGCCTCGCGGTGAAGCGGCTCTACGTCCAGGAAGCCGCGTATGCCCCGCTGATGGAAAAGCTCGTAGCGCGCGCGTTCAAGCTCAAGCCGGGCAACGGCCTGGACAAGGACAGCCGCATGGGCCCCATGCACACCGAGACGCAGCGGTCGGAGGTGGAGGCTCAGGTGAAGGACGCCGTCGACCGCGGAGCCAAGGTGCTGTACGGCGGCGGCAGGCCGAAGGGCGCCGAGTACGAGAAGGGCTGGTTCATCGAGCCGGCGATCCTCGAGAACGTACCCGACGGCGCGCGCATGTGGACCGAGGAAGTGTTCGGGCCGGCGCTACCGGTGCGCAAGATCAAGGATCTGGACGAGGGCCTACGCCTCGCCAATGACTCGCAGTTCGGCCTCGGCTCTTCGATCTGGACGGGGAACATGGCCGCGGCGCACCGGGCGGTCAACGAGCTCGAGGCAGGTTACACGTGGGTCAATGCCCTGCAGATCGCTCACGACGAGCTCCCGTTCGGCGGCACGAAGCAGTCGGGCTTCGGGAAGGAGCACGGAGTCGAGGCGTTCCTGCAGTACACCGAGGAGAAGTCAGTCGTCTACGGCGGCATGTGACCTCCCCGCTTGCGGGGAGGTGGCTGCCCTCAGGGCAGCCGGTGGGGATGTCAAGTAACTAGGGCGCGTACGAAGAAGCGATGAAAGCCGGGGCCATCGTCCTCGCCGTGCTCATGTTGCTCACTGGCGGCGTGTGGATCGGCCAGGGCCTCGGCTACATCAAGGGCAGCTTTATGACCGGTGACATGCACTGGTTCTGGATCGGCATCGGCATGGTGGCAGCCGCGCTGTTACTGGGCGCAGCTGCCCTCATCTACCGGCCGCGTCGGACTTAGTCAGTCGCTACGCGGTACGGCCGTTGACCCGGTCCCAGCGCCCCTGGCACTCCACGCACCGCGTGGCCGCCGGCTGGTAGCGAAGACGCTCGGCCGGGATCCGGTGGCCGCAGTCCTCGCACAGCCCGTAGGCGCCTTCGTGCACGCGTGCGAGCGCACGCTCGACCTGCTCCCGGTTCTGATCGAGCAGGTGCACCAGGATGTCAGTTGTCTCGCGGTCTGACAGTGCCTGCGCCAGGTCGACGTCCTCGGGAATCGAAGCGATCACTCCGCCGACGCAGTCGGCCAGTGGCCTGTGCAGCCCAGCTTCCTCCCCGAACGCCATGGCGAGCCGCAGCAGCTGCTGCTTGCTGGCCTCCAGCTTTGCTTCTGGCTCCTCATCAGGACGTTTTCGTGAACCCAAGGTTTCCCCCCTTTTGCCGTTAATACCGACCGGAGTGACGGTCCGATTCTTGGACAGAACGCGTGCCCGTACCGCCATACTCGGGTCCGAAACAGTGCTCCGTAGCCTGCGATTGCTCGCTATTCCCCTGCTGCCAATCCTTCTGGCTGCCTGCCAGTTAGGCTCCCCCGTAAACCGCGCAACCCCGAGTGTGCCTCAGATCGGCTCAGATCTCAAGTGCCATAACGGAGATCATGCGTTCGAGGACAACGTGGCCGGGTGGGGATTCTGCTATCCCGCCACGTGGAAATACAACCTCCGGGCGCAGTCAGTGGTCAGCCCGCCAGAGCTCGACCTGGTTTTTGACATCACCGACGTGCCCTGCACGACGCCCTCGGTTCCTGCGGGTCAGACAGCCAGGCCCGTCTGCGCCACGAACGCCGGCCTGTTCGGCCTGATGGTTGTCTACACGTACGAGCGGGGCGAGGCGACCAGCCTGTCGCAATGGATCCAGTCGAACACGAACCCGGCGCCGTCGCCCGGCGAGACGATCTCGTGGGGCAACGCCAAGGAGGCGATGAAGCTGCCGAGCGGCCGCCGGATCGCGCTGACGCCGACCCACGTCGTGATCCTCGAGCTGCGTTCCGGCGCGGGCAACCTCGACCTCGAGGCCGCGATGGCCCAGCGCCTCGATACCTGGAAATTTCTTACCTAGAAATCCCAGGTTGCTAGGAGGCCGGATTCACTCCGGCCGTTACCCAGGCGCTCCACAAATGCACGCGGGCAAAGTGCTACTCGGTGGGGGTTCCACGGGGGAGGTCGACTGACCTCACCCGTGCAATCTACCCGTTCCCCTCCCGGGGTTAGCGGGAGGGAAACGGTGGGGTGAGAGGTTCGGTCAGGTCGGGCGGCGGAACAGGCTCGCCATCTTGATGGCGAGGCCCATGTCGCCCTTGATCTTGAGCTTACCCTGCATGAAGGCGGCTGTGCCGTCCAGCTGCCCGAGGGAGATCTTGACGTAGTCCATCGCGTCCGCCATCAGCGTCAGCTGCGGCGCCTCGGGCGCGTCACCTTTGCCTGACTCGGCCTGCCCGTCGTGGATCTTCACCCACCACTTGCCGCCCTGGTCGCCGGAAAGGTCGAACTGGATCACGGCCTTGGTGCTGCCCGCCTTCTCAGGCACGAGCGCCTGCGGCATGCTGTCGAAGATTTGTTGGGGGGTCACCTGGACGTCAGACATCAAGTCCTCCTAGCGAAGATACCGCGACGCGTGATCGCGCTGGGTTTTCATCTTAGAACGACCGAGTACCGCCGGGTACCGGCGCGCCGCCTTCGCGACAATTGAGCCCAGTGCCCGCTCTCAACGAGATAGCCGAAGGGATCTTCGAGCTCCGCCTGCCGATCCCTTTCGAGGACGGCCTGGTCAACGTTTTCCTTTTCGTCGATGGCGACGAGGTCGACCTGCTCGACTGCGGCATGAACTCTGGCGAGTCACTGGAGCTCATTCATTCTTCGCTTGCATTCCTCGGCGGCAAGCGCCTGCGCAGGCTGGTGGTGACGCACATCCATCCCGACCACTACGGAGCCGCCGGCATCCTCGCCGGTCCTGACGGCGCTGACCTCTATCTGCACCGCCTCGAGGTTCCGCTCGTCAACCCGCGTTACGTCGAGCTCGAGCACCTGGTGCTCGAGGTGCTCAAGTACTTGCTGGTCAACGGCGTGCCTCCGGAGGAGGCCGACGTGCTCAGCAACTCGCAGCGTGCGCTGAGCCAGGTGGTCGCTCCCGCCGAGCCCGCGGTGCAGCTCGACGGCGCGGAGACATTGACGATGGGTCGTATGGAGCTGCGAGTCGAGTGGACGCCGGGGCATTCGCCAGGACACATCTGCCTCTACTCGGCGACGTCAGGGCTTCTCTTCGCCGGCGACCACATGCTGCCCGAGCTTTCGCCGAACATCGGTCTCCATCCGCAGAGCACGCCGGACCCGCTGCACGAGTACCTCGAAGGATTGCAAAGACTCGCCGCCTACGCGCCGCGTCTCATCCTGCCGGCGCATGGCCGGCCCTTCACCGACGCTGCAGGACGCGTCGAGATGCTGGCGGCTCATCACCGCAAGCGCATGGAGCGCGTGATGGGCATCCTTTCGAACGGTGAGCTCACCGGCTGGCAGGTCGCGCTCCAGCTGTGGGGACCGCGCGACCAGCTTTACGAAAAGCGCCTCGCGCTGCAGGAGGGACTGGCGCACCTGCAGGCGCTCGCCGTGGAGGGGAAGCTCGAGAAGCTGGTGACGCCCGAATCCGTCCGGTGGAGGAGCGTCTAGCTAGGTCGCGGAAGCTCCAGTGCGTGACGTCTTGATGCCAAGCGGCAGAAGGTCTGCCGGGTAGCAGCCGACTCCGACGACCCCCGGCCCGCCGTGCGCGCCTACGACTGGCCCGAGAGGCTGGATCATCAGCGTCTCGGCGATCGGCTCGAGCGCCTTGCCGACTTTCTGCGCGTCCTTCTCCGCGTCGGCGTGGCCCACCACTGCACAGACGCCTTTGCCCCGGTCCACGGCTTTTGCCAGCTCGATGATGCGGTTGAGGGCGCGTTCGAAAGTTCGCACGCGCTCCAGCGGCTCGACCACACCGTCGCGGATGCACAGCACGGGTTTGACCTGCAGCACCGAGCCCAGCATCGCGCTCGCGCGACCGATGCGTCCGCCACGGCGCAGAAATTCGAGCGTTGCGACCGAGAAGTAGGTCTGCACGTACGGCCGGATTGCCTCGACCTTGCCGATGATCGCCTCCGCGTCAGCGCCATTCGCAGCGAGCGACGCGGCGCCAAGCACGACGAGGCCGAGCGACATCGAGACGACCTGCGAGTCGACCACGTGCACGCGCTGCGGATCGGTCATGTCCGCGGCCTGCTTGGCCGAGTCATATGTCCCACTGAGCTTCTCGGAGATGTGGATGGAGACGATCGCGTCGTGATTAGCGAGCAGCTCGTTGTACATCTCAGCGAAGCGACCCGGCGACGGCTGCGATGTGGTGGGATGTGTCGCGGCCGACGGCAGCTTGCGATAGAACTCGCTGGGCGTGATGTCCACGCCATCGAGCAGGCTGCGTCCGTCGAAGTTGAGCGTCAGCGGCACGACAGTGATCGATCGCGACGAAGCGAGCGCCGGCGGCAGGTCGGCGGTCGAGTCGGTGACGATGGCGACGCTGCGTGCAGCCATCAGCCCGGCTCGTCCGAATGCGGGTCGGACAGGCGCCGGTTGCGGCGTCCCTTGAAGAAACGCGATTCGATGGGACGGATGGCGACCAGGGTCACGAGTACCACAGCCGCGGTGAATATGGCGATCGTGAAATAGCCGAATCCGACAGCCATACCCAATGAGGCCACAACCCAGATGGAAGCTGCCGTCGTGAGGCCTCGCACGTATTCGCCCTGACGGAGGATGGAACCGGCGCCAAGGAAGCCGACGCCGGTGACAATCTGGGCGGCGATGCGCGTGGGATCGACGCGAGACCCGAATGTGGGCTCCAGAGCGAGGGCGGTGAACAGGCAGGAACCCACGGCGATCAGCGCCATGGTGCGGATGCCGGCCGGATGTCCGTTGTACTCGCGCTCAGTCCCAAGGGCCAGACCGATCGCGAGCGCGATGAGTATGCGAATGCCGAGGTCGAGGTCGGTATGTATTGGCTCGTCCGCGTCGGGGATGATGCCGGCCGAGTCCATCACCTCGGTCGCCACGAAGATGGGGCACTCCGCGCGCACCGCTAGCGCGATGGCGTCGGATGGCCGGGCGTCGAAGTCGAGGTCGCGCCCGTCCTGCTTGACGTACAGGCGCGCGTAGAACACCTGGTCCGCGAGCCGCGTGACGACTATGCGTTTGATGCTCACACCCAGGTCGCCGAACGCGTTGGCCATCAGGTCGTGGGTCAGCGGCCGGCCGACCGAGTTCCCTGAGATCTTGGCCGCGATGGCCTGCGCCTCGAAGGAACCGATCCATATGGGGAGGTAGCGGTCGGCTTCCTTCTCTTTGAGGATCACGAGGTGCTGAGCCGTCGGCATATGAATCCGAATGCTGTCGACGGAGACCTCGATGAGGTTCTTCATCCTCGGGTTCATTCTAGCCTTCGGTCCTCGGCGCTCCTGCTATTTGAACGCGCAGGCCGGTTAAGGGTGTCGACACGGCCATCCGTACCATTTGAACGTGCCGAAAGGAAGGCGCGGAAAGGTTGTCCTGATCGACGCCCACAGCCTCATCTACCGGGCGTTTTTCGCCCTGCCTCCGATGAGCACGTCGGACGGGCAGGTGACCAACGCCGTGTACGGATTCACGTCAATGCTGGCCATCGTCCTGGCCTCGCGGCCGGAGTTCGCCGTGGCGGCTTTCGACGTTGGCGCGCCGACCTTCCGGTCCAAGGAATACGTGGAGTACAAGGCCGGCCGGCGGGCCATGCCGGACGACCTGCGGCCGCAGATCGAGAAGGTGCGCGACGTTCTCACCGCTTTCACGATCCCCATCTACGGCGTGCCCGGCTTCGAGGCCGACGACCTCATCGGCACGTTCTCGCGGATCGCGGAGGAAAGAGGGCACTCGGTCACGATCGTGTCGGGCGATCTGGACTGCCTCCAGCTCGTCTCCGACTCGGTGGAGGCGCTCGTCCCCCGGCGCGGCATCACCGACACGTTCATATACGGCCCCGACCAGGTCCGGCAGCGCTACGGCTTCGAGCCGCCGCAGCTGATCGACTTCAAGGCGCTGCGTGGCGACACGTCCGACAACATCCCGGGCGTGCCGGGGGTGGGGGACAAGACCGCGGCCAAGCTCGTGCAGGACTTCGGATCGGTGGAGGCGCTGCTGGAGCGGGTGGACGAGCTGCCAGAAGGCCGGCTGAAGACGTCGATCAAGGCCAACGCCGACCAGATCCGGCTGGGCAAGCGGATGGTCACCATCGTCCGCGACGTGCCCGTGGAGCTCGAGCTCGAGGCCGCGCGCTGGACCCGCTTCGACTACGACCACGTGCGCGACGTCTTCGACCGGTTCGAGTTCCGGCAGCTGCTGAGCCGCTTCCCGCCCCCCGACCAGGTGCCTGTGCAGCCGAGCCTCGCATTCGAGCCCGCGCCCCAGCCGGCGGGGCTGAAGATCGTCGAAGAGGCGGCAGAGGCGGCGAGCCTTCTCGACGGCGCGGAGCACGCGGGCGTCTTCACCTTCACTGAAGGCACTGGCCGTTCGGTGCGAGTGCTCGGGCTTGGCGTCTCGACCGGCGCGCAGACCTTCTACGTGGCGAAGCAGGACGCGATGG
>VBFW01000174.1 GCA_005880525.1 Chloroflexota bacterium
CCTCAGGCACGAAGCTGGCCGCGATCGTGTCGAGGCTCGAGAAGTCGGGCTACGACATCGGCGGCGAGGAGCTCAAGCGTGTTCCGCCGCCATGGCCGCAGGACCACCCGAGGGCCGAGCTGCTGCGGCGGAAGAGCCTCTACGTCTGGAAGAACTACGGCCTGAAGCCCTGGCTTGGCAGCTCCTCCGCGCGCAAGTACGTTGTCAAGACGTGGACTGACGCGCAGCCGCTGAACGACTGGTTCAAGAAGAACCTCTGACCAGGTGCCGCCAGAACTCTTCCAGCGTCGGGCCGCCCTGCACGCTGCGCCGGATCGCGCGAATCGGCCGCTCGACCGCGGGAACAGGCAGGCGTTTGAGCTCGCCGGCGTCGATGTCCCGGCGCACGGCCAGTAAAGGCAGAGCCGCGTAGCCAAGCCCCGCAAGAGCCGCGGCGCGCACGTACTCAGGATGGCCGAGGTTAAGCACCTCCGAATGCTCGTACGCGTCTCCGATCATCGTCCGCACAGTCGATTCGGCGGACCATTCGCGCCCGCGGCCCAGGTAGCGGTGCTTTGAGAGCTGCCCCGGGCTCACGCGCTTCAGGGTCGCCAGCGGGTGGTCGGGGTGCACGACCAGCACCAGCTCGTCATGGGCGAGCACCACGCTGACGAGGTCGGAAAACGGTTCGCCCTCGATCAGGCCACAGTCGAGCGCTCCGGCCTTGACCTGGTTGTTGATCTCGCGTGACGGCTCGACCACCATGTTGAGCGTGACGTTGGGAAACTGGCGATTGAAGCCGGCGAGTCGGGGAGGCAGGTAGTGCGTCGCGCATGTCGGGCTCGCGCCGAGGTGGAGCGAACCCGCCTCGAGCATCTTCAGGGCGCGCGCCGAGTCCTCGACGACCTCGAACGCACGTAGTGCCGCCCGGCAGGTGATGGCCAGACCGCGGCCGGCGTCGGTCAGCCGCACGCCGCGGCCGTCACGCTCAAGCAGGCGAACGCCAACCGCCCGCTCGAAGTTGTGGATCTGCTGCGTGACCGCTCCCTGGGTGAGGTGCAGCGAGGCCGCTGCTCGCGAAACGTGCTCGTGCTCGGCCACCGCGAGGAAGGACCTGACCTGCTCGACGGTGAACGAGGGCTTGCTCACCGCAACATATTAGTGCGACTGATCAGAACGATTATGAATCGTCGTAACACTGCGAGCGCTCAGCGCCATGCGTTGCAGCCTTGCCCAGAGTACGGTAGCCATCTCAGGGAGGGGAAAGGAGGCGAATAAGTTGGTCTGGCAGTGGATGGTCCGCGCTAACCGTCAGCGCGGTCAAGGCATGGTCGAGTACGCACTGATCCTGGTTCTCGTTTCGATTGTGGTCATCGTGATCCTTCTAACCATGGGGAACCAGATTCAGAACGTCTTCTCCAACGTGGTCGCAGCGCTCGGCTAAACGCGTGACGACCAGGACCGGGCCGCCATTCATGGCGCGCCCGGTCTTTTTGCTGCCGGCGCATTGAGGTGGGGTATCTTGGCGGGCCGTGCGATCTTCGTGGTGGCGCAACGCCGTCTTCTACCAGGTCTACGTGCGCAGCTTTGCCGACTCGAACAATGACGGCGTAGGCGACCTCCCCGGGATCACGTCGCGACTCGACTACCTGAGATCGCTGGGAGTCGACGGACTCTGGCTCACGCCCTTCTATCCGTCCCCGCAGAAGGATCACGGCTACGACGTCGCCGACTATTACGGCGTCAACCCCGAGTACGGCACGCTCGACGACTTTGCGCGCCTCGTGGAGGAGGCGCATCGACGCGGCATCAAGCTGCTCATTGACATCGTGCCCAACCACACATCGAGCCGGCATCCATGGTTCGAGGCTGCCTTGAGTGGCGGCGACGATCCGCACCGCACCAGGTATTACTTCGTGCCCGGCCGAGACGATGCGCCGCCCAACAACTGGCAGTCGGCGTTCGGAGGCCCGGCGTGGACCCGGCTGGATGGCGCGCCCGAGTGGTACATGCACCTCTTCGCGCCCGAGCAGCCCGACCTCAACTGGTGGAACCCAGCGGTGCCGGCCGAGTTCCGCAAGATCATCACTTACTGGCTCGATCGCGGTGCCGAGGGATTCCGGATCGACGTGGCGGTCTCCCTGCACAAGCGGCGCGACCTGGCTGACCGGCCGCTCGTACCGCATCGCACAACTGGCTTGCCGACGACCGCGCCGGGCTTCGAGATCATCGACCAGCCCGAGGTCCACGAGGTGTATCGCGACTGGCGTCACATCACGGGTACGTACGAGCCCGAGCGCGTCCTGGTCGGAGAGATCTTCGACCCCGGCCGGCAGTCGCGCTACATCAAGCAGGACGAGCTGCACATGGCGTTCGCGATGATGGATCGCCGCTGGGACGCCTCGGCCTGGAAGCAGGCGATCGACGTGTATCGGCACGCGGTCTCGCGCAGCACATCACTGCCGAGCTGGACGCAGTCGAACCACGACGTGATCCGGCACGTGACGCGACTGGGCGGCGACGGTCTCGGTCGAGAGCGCGCCAAAGCGTCGGCTCTTCTGCTGCTCGGCCTGCCTGGTCAGTACTTCATCTACCAGGGCGAAGAGCTCGGCCTCGAGGAGGCATTCGTGCCGCCCGAGCGTCGCGAGGATCCGCTGTACATCCACACCAACGGCAGGCACCAGGGGCGCGACGGGTGCCGCGTGCCCATGCCGTGGCGGCAGCACGAACCCAACGCCGGTTTCTCGACAGCTCCCCCCTGGCTGCCCACTCCGGCCGCCTGGGATCGGAATGCGGTCGACGTGCAGGCCCGCTCGACGACCTCGGTGCTGAGCCTCTACCGCCGCGTCCTCGAAATACGCCGCGGCCTCGCGCGCAGGCTGCCCGCGCGCATGGACTGGGCGGCAGCCCCCAAGGACTGCCTGATGTATCACCGAGGGCCGCTGTCGGTGGCCTGCAACTTCGGCCACCGGCCTCTCGAGCTCGTCCAGCCGGGCAGGCTACTGATCGGAAGCACCCCGGGAGTGCGCCGGTCCGCGACCGGGCTTCTGATGCCCCCGACCTCGGCCGCGTGGCTGGAGACCCGCCGCTCAGCCGGCTCTTAAGCCGCCCATTCGCCTGGCTACGATCCGTTGCCGGCTTACTCCTCGTGGCCCCTGAAGCTCGATGAATTCGGGGCGCGAAATCGGGCCGGCGCCCAGGGGCCAACCCAGATCCCTTACCGGTAATCTTGCGGGCGTGGCGGTGGGTGTACGGGAGGAGGAAGAGTCGGGTCCGGTTCCGGGTCCTGACGTCCCGCGCTTCCTCAACCGGGAGCTGTCCAGGCTCGACTTCGACGAGCGCGTCCTGGCTATCGCCGAGGACACGAAGCTGCCCCTCCTGGAGCGCGTCCGCTTCCTCGCCATCTTCAGCTCGAACCTCGACGACTTTTTCCAGGTACGCGTTGCCGGCCTGAAGGAGCAGGTGCTGGCCGCAGTGGCGGTGGCCTCACCGGATGGCATGACGCCGCTCGAGCAGCTGCGCGCCATCCGCTTGCGGGTCGAGGGCCTCATCCAACGCCAGACCAGCATCTTCAACTCGGAGATCGTGCCCGCGCTCGCCACAGCCGGCATCACCTTCGTGCGCGGCGAGGATGTGACGAAAAAGGAGCTCAGCCAGCTCCATTCAGTTTTCAGGCAGCAGATCTTCCCCGTGCTCACGCCGCTGGCCGTCGACCCTGCGCACCCATTCCCGTACATCTCGCACCTCTCACTCAACCTCGCGGCGATCGTGCGCGACCCTCAGCGCCACCAGCAGCGCTTCGCTCGCGTGAAGGTGCCGCCCGTGCTGCCGCGTCTTGTTCCGCTCGCCGAAGGCGAGCGCTACATCCCGATGGAGGACGTGATCGCGCTGCACCTGCAGTCGCTGTTCCCCGGCATGGAGATCGTCGACCATCACCCGTTCCGCGTCACGCGTGACGGCGACCTCGACGACGTGGACAGCGACGCCGAAGATCTCCTGGCCGCCATCCAGACCGAGCTTCGCCGCCGCCGGCGCCACGCCCGAGTCGTGCGCCTCGAGGTGAATCCCGGCATGTCCGCCGAGGTGCTCGAGCTGCTCACGCGCGAGCTGGAGCTGCAGCCGTCCGACGTGTACCAGGTGGACGGTCCGCTCGACCTTTCAGCGGTGCACGCGCTCGCTCAGCTCGACCGGCCCGACCTCAAGGAAGAGCCGTGGACGCCGACGACGCAGCCGCGCCTGCAAGGTCTCGGCGCGGAGGTTCCTGACCTGTTCGTCGTGCTGCGCTCCGGCGACCTGCTCGCCCAGCATCCGTACGACTCCTTTGCCACTTCGGTCGAGGCGTTCATCGACCACGCCGCGAGCGATCCCAACGTGCTCGCCATCAAGCAGACGCTGTATCGCACGTCAGGTCCCGCGAGCCCCATCGTGCGCGCGCTGATCAGGGCCGCCGAGGCCGGCAAGCAGGTCGTGGCGCTGGTGGAACTGAAGGCGCGCGGCGACGAGCAGGCGAACATCGCGTGGGCGCGCGCGCTCGAGGAGGCGAACGTTCACGTCGTGTACGGCCTGGTGGGCTTGAAGACGCACGCGAAGGTGACGTCGGTGGTTCGCCGCGAGGGAAGGCACATCCAGCACTACGTGCATGTGGGCACCGGCAACTACAACCCGAGCACCGCGCACCAGTACGAGGACGTGAGCCTGCTGTCCGCGGATCCGGACCTCGGCGCGGACGTGACCGAGCTGTTCAACCTGCTTACCGGCTACAGCCGGCAGAACCGCTACCGAAAGCTCCTGGTGGCGCCTACCAACCTGCGCCCGGACCTGGCGCATCTCATCGAGCGCGAGGGCAAGGCCGGCGGACGCATCGTCATCAAGGTCAACAACCTGGTCGACCCCGACCTCATCGACGCGCTGTACCAG
>VBFW01000175.1 GCA_005880525.1 Chloroflexota bacterium
CGCTGCACGGCCAGTGGTGGAGCACTCACGGGATCTGGATCTTCGTTGGCGTCGTCGCCATCTCGATGGCGTCCAAGTACCTGATCCGCTGGAAGGGCCGGCACATCTTCAACCCGTCCAACCTCGGCCTGGTCATCGCGTTCGTCGCGCTCGGCCCGCAGTACACGGAGCCGCAGGACCTTTGGTGGATCCCCCTCGGCCCCTGGATGATCGTGACCTACGCGATCCTCATCGGCGGCGGGCTGCTGATCGGCTGGGAGCTGAAGCTGCTCGGCCTCGAGCTCGGCTACATGCTTGGGTTCGCGGCGTTCGTCGCGCTGGCGCTGGCGCCGGTGCCCGACCACTGCATGATCGCGAGCTGGCACGCCACGCCGCTGTGCGGCTCGGCGCTGTGGACGATCCTCGTCACCTCGCCGGAGGTCCTGATCTTCGCCCTGTTCATGGTCCCCGACCCTCGCACTGTGCCCGACGGCCAGGCGTCGAGGTTTGTCTTCGGCGTGATCGTGGCCCTGCTGTCGGTGCTTCTTCTCGGTCCGACCACTCTCGAGTTCTGGACCAAGACCGCGATCCTCGCCAGCCTCGTCATCGCGTGCGCGGGGCGATTCGGCCTCGCGCGTTTGATGGCCCCGTTCGACGAGGGATTCCGATTCACGAGCGCGGTACGCCAGATGAGCTGGCGAGCGCCCGCCGCGTTCTTCGTCGCGGCGATCTGCGTGGGCTGCGTTCCCATCTCGTCAGACATCGCGACCCACAATCCGACCCCGGCGGCCGAGCTGTCCGACGGCACACTCCCAACCGTGACCCTGACGGTCGGCTCCGGCACCGACCCCGGCGTGTGGGCAATTTCGGTCGGCGCAGTCTCGCTGCCCACCAACACGGGCCTGGGCCCGCAGTCGGCCTCCTCCCGCGTATGGATCCTGCCCAAGATCCCGTCGGTGCAGATTCCCGACAACGTCGCCAACTTCGACCCGACGATCACGCAGCAGGTCGCCAACAAGATGGCCCGCGACGCGGTGCTCGACCTGATGATCGAGTCCGAGGCCCGGCGCGCCCACGATTACAACCTGGCGACCGAGGGCGCGGTGCCGGATGCGCTGAGCGAATTCACGGATGTGATCAAGACCGACGGCAGCAGGATCGTCAGGAAGTCGTACAGCTTCACGTCGGTCAGCCTCGCGCTGTTCCTGCCCAAATTCAGCACCCAGGCGGCCAGGCTGGTGGGAGTCACGTTGGTTGGCACCACTACCCTGGCCACCATCGACAGCAGCGGCCATGTGATCTCACAGGTC
Source organism: Chloroflexota bacterium (assembly GCA_005880525.1). GTDB lineage: Bacteria > Chloroflexota > Dormibacteria > Dormibacterales > Dormibacteraceae > CF-118. Next base: position 1,290 of record VBFW01000175.1, read on the forward strand.
ACACAGTCCTACAACAAGAGCTGGGGCCTTGGCGGCGGGGTGCTGGATGGCACCACAAACGACCGGATCGCGCAGGACTACACCGACCTGGCTAAGGCCTAGTCACCGCCTTCGGGATCCCGTCTGGCTCATAAACGGCCGGAGGCTCGATGCCGAAAGTGTCCGCGAGCCGCACGAAGAGGTTGAACAGCGCCGCGTCGTAGGCCGCCTCGGCGATCTGCTCGTCGCTCCAGCCGGCGTCCCGCAGCCCCTGCACCTGCTCGTCCGTCACCCGGTACGCGCCTGTCGTGATCGTGCCCACGAAATCGAGCAGCATCCGCTCGGGACGCTCCAACCCCGCCGCGTCGAGGTCGCCGTCGCGTAGCGCGTCAGCTACCGGCTTGAACCTCTCGTCCTGCAACTGCAGGAACCACGCATGGGAGCTGAGTCAATAACGGCAGCGGTTCAGCGCGGAGACGTACGAAGCGATCATCTCGTGCTGGGCGCGGGTCAGCGCGCCGTCGGAAAAGTGCAAGCGCGACGCCGCATCGATCGCCGTCAGGAAATCCGGCCGCAGGCTCATCGTCCGCAGGATGTCGGGCACGACCTTCGCCACGCTTCGGGCCTTGGAGGTCGCGTAGATCTCGGCGAGCGGCCCGGTGGCCTCAGCTTCCTCGACCATCTTGATGCGAGCCATCAGCGCGATAACGCCTTCTTGGGTTTGGCGGTTACGAGCCCGGTCCAGGTCCATTTCGGCAGCGGCAGGCCATCCGGGACCTTCGCGCCCGGCGGCGAGTAGGAGTCGACGATTCGCGTGGCCCACTCCATGTAGGCGCGCAGCGCCGTGCGGAGCTTCTTGTCGGCGGGCAGGCCGGCGTCGTCGACGCCCTGCATGAAGCACGCGGTGAATCGCTGTGGAAAGTCGGGCGCGCTTCCCTGGCCCGCGTGGACCATGAGCATCGCCGTCTGGCCACCGAGAGACTCGCTGTAGCGCGCCGGCCCGCCGAGCGCCTCCGCCCAGTAGGCCGCCAGATGCTCGAGGTGGTTGGGGTCCGACGTGTGGGAGAACGGGTGATTGAGCTCGGGATCCTGCAGGCAGCGTTCGTGGGTCGCCGCCGCCAGCGCCAGGAAGGCCTCCGCGCCGCCCGCGAACTCGTAAATCGACGGTCGCCGCTTCGCCATGGCGCCGATGTTAGCCCCGCAGGAAGCGTTCCAGCCCGGCGCTGAGCGCGCCGACTCGCTCGGCGCGCAGCCCGTAGAGCTTGCGCCGCTCGCCACGCACGCTCACCAGACCCGCCTCCCGCAGCACCGCGAGGTGGTGCAGGAGCGTGGTCAGGCCCATCGCCAGCCGCAGCGCCAGCTCCTGCGCCGGAAGCTCGCCGTCGGACAGCAGCCGCAGGATCCGAAGCCGCCGGTCGTCGGCCAGCGCCTGTCCGAACGCCAGCAGCTCCTTCGGCGGTTTGGTCGGATCGACCACCCGGCCCGCGCGAATCGGATAGCAGACGACGTTGGTCGACAGGTGGTCGAAGACATGGAGCGCGGGCCATATGACCCGCGACGGAATCAGGAGCACGGAGTCGATGCCCATCTCGTAGACGAAGTCGTAGCACTCCATAGCCTCTGCCACCACCTGCTCGGGCCGGCGGCCGCGGGCAGTGGCTCGGCGCTGCGCCACTTCGCGATCCAGTCGTAGCTGGTCATGAAACTGCTCGAACACGTCTCTCCAGTCGCCCAGCAGCCTGGCGAGGCTGCGGCGCATGTCCCAGGCGCTGCCTTCCAGCAGGACTCTCAGCGCTCCCTGCCACAGCTCGTCGTCCGGGTATGACGTGGCGAGGAACTTGCGAATGGCGGCGCGTTCGCCGGTCACCGCAGCCGCCATTACCTCGGGCGGCGTGGCGCGCCGGAAGTAGCGCACGTAGTAGCCCACCAGGCGCAGCCGCAGCTCGCGCGGGTGCATCGCCTGCAGCGTCTTGAGGAACGAGGCGGGGTCGCGCGGCGGCGCGGTGTCGTAAGCGACGGTGAGGAGATGCGTCCACACCATGTCGCAGCCTGCGGTCCAGGCCGCCACCTCTCTCACTGGCGACCGCGGCGCGGCCCACTTGAGCGTGCCTGCCGTCGCCGAAGCCAGCGACAGGACGAACTCGTACGCGGGCGATGCGTCAATCTCCAGGCGCAGGCGCCGCTGGGCCACGCCGCGATTCTAGTTCAACAATTTTCGAACTTCATTCGCTAATTTGACTGAAGTAGCCTGATCGCGATGAAGTACAGGTTGCTCGGCCGGTCGGCGATGCGGGTGAGCGAGCTGGCCCTCGGGACGATGACGTTCGGCGAGAAGTGGGGCTGGGGCGCCTCGCTCGAAGAGTCGCGCCGGATGCTCGATCTGTATCTCGATCGCGGCGGCAACTTCGTCGACACCGCCAGCAACTACACCGACGGCCAGTCGGAGGCCTTCCTGGGCGAGCTGCTCGGCGACCGCCGCGAGCGCATCGTGCTCGCCACCAAGTACACGCTGACCAGCGACCGCCAGGACCCGAACGCGGGCGGCAACCACCGCAAGAACATGGTCCAGACCGTCGAACAGAGCCTGCGCCGCATGCGCACAGATCGCATCGACCTCCTGTGGATGCATATGTGGGACGGCATGACGCCGATCGAAGAGGTGATGCGTGCGCTCGACGACCTGGTCAGGGCCGGGAAGGTTCTGGCTGTCGGCATCTCGGACACGCCGGCCTGGGTCATCTCGCGCGGCGTGGCCATCGCCGAGCAGCGCGGCTGGACGGTCCCGAGCGCGATCCAGCTGCCCTACAGCGTCTCCGGGCGCGACGCGGAGCGGGAGCTGCTGCCGATGGCGTCCCAGCTGGGGCTGGCCGTGACCGTGTGGGGCGTGCTCAACGGCGGCGTGCTGACAGGCAAGTACGCCCGGGCGAACGAGGAGCCGCGCAGGTACGGCGATGAAACCCCGAGCGAGCGTTCTTCACGCGCTGCTGGGGTGATCGCCGAAGTCGCCCACGAGACCGAGGCGACGCCCGCGCAGGTCAGCATCGCGTGGGCGCTTTCCCGCCGCCCCGAGGTCAACCTGATCCCCATCCTCGGCGCGCGAACCGTGAAGCAGCTCGAGGAGAACCTCGGTGCGCTGAACGTGAAGCTGAGCGCCGAGCTGGTGCGGAAGCTCGACGAATCCAGCGGCTTTCAGGTCGGCTTCCCGCGCAGCTTCCTGGCGGACGAGGAGGTGGTCGGCCTCATCTTCGGCGAGAC
>VBFW01000176.1 GCA_005880525.1 Chloroflexota bacterium
CGTTGATGATCCGGAGCACGTTGAGGCCCGCGATCTGGCCGGCGTTCTTGGTCGCCTGCCGCTGCGAGTCGTTGAAGTAGGCGGGCACTGTGATGACCGCGTCGGTGACCTTCTCGCCAAGGTAGGACTCGGCGTCGGCCTTGAGCTTCTGCAGGATCATGGCCGAGATCTCTTCGGGGGTGAATTCCTTGTCCACGTTCGGGACGCGCACGACCGCCCGGTCGTCCTTGCCAGGCCGGACGTCGTACGGAACGATCTTCCGCTCCGAGTCGACCTCGCCGAACTTGCGGCCAACGAATCGCTTGATCGAATAGACGGTGTTCTCTGGGTTCACCGCAGCCTGCCGTCGGGCGAGCTGCCCGACCAGCCGCTCCCCGGACTTCGTGAATGCGACGACCGAAGGCGTGGTGCGAGAACCCTCGGAGTTGGGAATGACAACCGGCTCGCCGCCTTCCATGACGGCGATAACGGAGTTGGTCGTTCCCAGATCGATTCCTACGGTTTTCGGCATTTTGTCAGCTGTTCCTCCCAGGCGCGGGTGCGCCCGTTTCAAATTTCTCTCGATGTTCTCTTCCCCATGGCGGGAAGCTCAAAACCCGTTGCTACCTTGTTCAACTCTTAGGCTAGACACGAGATGATCTATGAGCTCGACCCGGTCGAGGCGATCGCCGTGGCGGCGATGGGAGAGCCCGGCCACCGCCAGTTCTTCCTGATGGCATCGGGCCAGGGCCGGACGCTGACGCTGTCCTGCGAGAAGGCGCAGATCCAGGCCCTCATCGTGCGGCTCCACCAGATGCTGGACGCGCAGGGCATCGACGTAGAGGGCCAGGCGGCCTCCGCCCGGCGCCTGCAGCCGGGCGAGCCCGAGTGGCAGGTGGCCGAGATGGGCCTGGGCTACCACGCCGAGCGCCAGATGTTCGTGCTCGTGGCCAGCGAGGCCGCCGGGACCGAGCAGGAGCCCAAGACAGGCGACGACGCGCCCTCGGTCAGGTTCTGGCTCAGCCATCGCCAGGTCGTGGACTTCTCGAAGCAGGCGGAGGAGGTGCTTTCGGCCGGCCGGCCGCTGTGCCCGCGATGCGGCCTGCCCATGGATCCTGCCGGTCACCCCTGCCCCGTCTCCAACGGTGCCCGCCCGATCTTCTAAGCCCGCGCCCGCCCGGGACGCGCACCGCACCGAGCGCCTGCTCGCCACGCTGCCCGAGGTCGAGCTGCTGGGCGTGCTGCGAGGCGCATCGAACTACACGTTCCTGGCGCGTCTGCGGCCGCATGAGAAGGATGGGCTGCTCGCCGTCTACAAGCCCGAGCGCGGCGAGTCGCCGCTGTGGGACTTCCCCTCCGGCACCCTCTTCAAGCGCGAGGTCGCGGCATACGAGCTGAGCAAGGTGCTCGGCTGGCCCCGCATCCCGCCGACGGTCGTGCGCAAGACCGGCCCGCACGGGATCGGCGCCATGCAGCTGTTCGTCGACGGCGACGACCGCCACTTCCTGAGCGAGCAGGCTGCTCGGCGAGACGATTGGATGCGGGTCGCGCTGTTCGACGTCCTCGCCAACAACGCCGATCGCAAGTCAGGGCACTGCCTGTTCGACGCGCAGGACCGCGTGTGGGTCATCGACCACGGACTCACGTTCCACGTCGACAACAAGCTCAGGACGGTGATCTGGGATTTCTCGGGCGAGCCGCTGCCCGGCGACCTGTGCGGTGACCTCGAGCGAGCACTGGCGCAGCTCGAGCACGGAAAGCTGGCCGGCACCCTTGGCAACCTGTTGAGCCCGAGCGAGACCCGAATGCTCAAACGAAGGCTGCGTGCGACCCTGGAGCCGGACTGGCGCTATCCCTCGCCCACCTCGGGCTGGTCTCTCCCCTGGCCGCCTGTGTAGGTATGAGAGGAAACCATGCGGTTTCCTCTCATCGGGCCGCTCAACGGCCGTACACACTGAAGCGAGTCCACGGGACGAGCCGGCCGGATTCGCGGCCCTGCTCTCCTTCCCTCTGGTGACATGCCACGCTGAGCAGCCTGCGAGACAAAGTCATGGCCGGGCGAAGCCCGGCCAACCCTGCGACGCGGCCGCCCTTGTAACTTGCGGCGGCGACATCCGTTAACCTTCGCGGCTCGAATGTCCTTGCGCGCGGTGGCGTGCCGCCTTGGTCCAGTGTTTGTCATCGTCCTCGCCGTCGTCGCGGCGGCTTTGCTCGCAACCCTCCTGCCTGGCGCGCGCAAGGCCGCGCTGGCAGATGCCTGCCCCGCGAGCGGACCTCCCTGCCCTGCCAACGCCTTCATCAGCCTGAGCGTCACGGCAGGCGGTCCCAACACCGACATCCTCGTCAGCGGCGGCCAGTTCCTGGCGGGCCAGTCGATGTCGCTGTATTGGGACTCGTCGAACAAGGTCGTGGGATCGACCACCGCCGACAGCCACGGCACCTTCAACAACGTGAAGGTCAGGCCGTTCGCAGGCGAGAAGCCTGGACTGCACCACATCTGCGCGAGCGTCACGCCACAGCCCTGCGCCCAGTTCCAGCTCCAGAGCTCCCCAACCCCGACGCCGAGCGCGGCCGCGACCCCGTCCGAGTCACCATCGCCAGATCAGTCGCCGACGCCCACCGAGAGCCCGACGCCCATACCGATCCCCGCGGCATCGACTAACGGCCTCGACCTGATCCTGAAGCCGCCGCTCGTGTTCCTGCCGCTGGCAGGGCTGGCGGGCCTGGTCGGCGCGGTCGGCTGGTGGCTGTTCGCCGTCTTCCCGCGGCAGCAGCGCACCATGCCGACGGCGGCGATCACGCACCGGAGCACGCGTCCCACCTGGGGAGCCGCACCGCCCGAGATCGCGTCGGAGCGCGAAGGCCCGCGACCGGCGTGGCCGACCTCGCCACCGCTGCCCGCCCAGCCGCATCGCTCGGATCCGCTGCATTCGGCTCGCGAAGAGTTTCCGGAAGGCACCGATGAGCGTCCCCACTGGCCGGCGCCGCGGCCGCCCATACCTGACGACCCCGAAGAATCGGAGCCACCGCCCCCCGAGATCGACGGCTAATAGCCACCGCCCCCACGTCTATTTAGACTGCGATGTGAATGGGGCTGCTGGAGGTGCGGGACCTCACCGTCCGTTTCGGCGGTGTCGTCGCTCTCGACCGTGTGACGTTCACGGTCGATGCGGGCCGCATGGTCGCGGTGATCGGCCCCAACGGCGCCGGCAAGACGACGCTCTTCAACATCATCACGCGCGTGTACCGGCCGGCATCCGGCGCTGTGCTGGTCGACGGCAAGCCGGTGCAAGCGATGGCGCCGCATCAGCTCATCAGGCACGGCGTGGCGCGCACGTTCCAGAACCTCGCGCTCTTCAGGTCGATGACGGTGCTGGATAACGTGCTCGTGGGCTACCACTCGCGCACGAGAACGACGCTGCTCGGGGCCGCGGTGCCGATGCCGACCGCATTGCGTTCTGAGGCGGAGGCGAAGAAGAAGGCGATGGAGATGATCGACTTCGTCGGGCTCAGCCGATTCGCGTCGGCGCCGGTGGCCGCGCTCCCGTTCGGCACGCAGAAGCGCGTGGAGCTTGCGCGGGCGCTCGTCTCCAAGCCGCGCCTGCTGCTCCTGGACGAGCCTGCGGGCGGGATCAGCCATGAGGAGGTCAGCGGCGTCGCGGCGATGGTGCAGCGCATCCACCGCGACCTCGGCGTGACCGTGGTGCTGGTCGAGCACAACATGGCGTTCGTCATGGGCATCTCGGACCACGTTGTCGTGCTGGACTTCGGGCGGAAGATCGCTGAAGGCCCGCCGGCCGACATCCAGCGCCATCCGGCGGTCATCGAGGCGTACCTGGGCGCGGCGTGAGCGCTCTACTCGAGCTCGACGGCGTCCGCGCGGGCTACGGGCATACCCGCGTGCTGCACGGCGTGTCGATGAGCGTCGGCGACGGTGACGTCGTCGCGCTGCTGGGCGCCAACGGCGCGGGCAAGACCACGACGCTGCGCGCGATCACTGGCGGGGTCAGGTGGGATGGCATCATCAACTTCGCCGGCCACTCGCTGCACCGCGCCACGACCGAAACCATCGTGCGCATGGGCATCGCGCACGTGCCGGAGGGGCGCGGCGTGCTCACCGAGCTCACGGTGGAGGAGAACCTCCGCCTCGGCGCGTACCTGCGCCGTGACGGCGACGGGATCGCCAAGGACTACGACAGGGTCTTTGGTTACTTCCCCATCCTGCGCGAGCGGCGCAAGCTGTCGGCCAGCACGCTGTCCGGTGGCGAGCAGCAGATGCTGGCGCTTGCGCGCGCTCTTCTCATGCGACCGAAGCTGCTGCTGCTCGATGAGCCGTCGCTGGGGCTGGCGCCGCTGGTCGTGCGGTCGATCTTCGACATCATTCGCGCCGTCAACGAGAGCGACCGGGTCGCGGTGCTGCTGGTCGAGCAGAACGCGCGCATCGCGCTCGAGCTCTCGTCGCGCGCCTACGTGCTCGAGGTCGGTCGTGTCGCGGTCGCGGGCGAGAGCGCGAAGTTGAAGAACCAGGAGTCGGTGCGCCGCTCCTATCTGGGCTACTGATGTTGGAGCTCTTCTGATGGACGAGTTCCTGCAGCAGGTGCTGAGCGGCATCGCCGCGGGAGGCATCTACGCAAGCCTCGCGCTCGCGCTGGTCCTCATCTACAACGCCATGGGCCTCGTCAACTTCGCGCAGGGCGAGATGGCTATGTTCGCGACGTTCCTCGCATTCACCCTCATCGGGCACGGCATCAGCTACTGGATCGCGCTGCCCGTCACCATCGCTATCGCGTTCATCGGCGGCATCGTGATTCAGCGGATCGTGATCAGGCCGGTCGAGCGCGCGCCGGTGCTCACACTGGTGATCGTCACTCTTGGTCTCGCCACGCTCATCAACGGCCTCGCAGGATTTTTCTTCGGCTACCTCCCTCGCTCGTTCCCGAGCCCGTTCTCCGTGCAGACCGTCGACATACTCGGCGCCGCGGCGAGCTGGCAGGACCTCGGCGTCATGGCGGTGTCGGGGGTGGTTCTTGTCCTCGTGTTCTTCATGCTGCAGCGCACCAGCGTCGGCCTCGCCATGCGCGCTGCAGCGCACAATCCCGAGGCGAGCCGCCTCCTCGGGATACGCGTCAGCTGGATGCTGGCGCTGGGCTGGGGCCTCGCGTCGGCCGTCGGCGCGGTGTCCGGCATCATGGTCGCCCCCATCCTGTATCTGGAGCTGAACATGATGCAGACCGTCATCATCTACGCCTTCGCGGCCGCGGTCCTGGGCGGCATCG
>VBFW01000109.1 GCA_005880525.1 Chloroflexota bacterium
GGGCAGCAAGCGGGAGATCTTTCGCCCGAGGCTCTCGCGGTCCGCGGCAACGAACGGGATCGTCTCGACCTGGCCGTGATCGGAAAGCACCACGATCTCGTAGTCGACGCCGGCTTTGTTGGCGCGACGTTTCGCCGACGCGAGCCGGATCGTGCTGTCGATGTGCCGCAGGACCCGCAGCGTGTTCGGATCGGTCGGCCCAAACGCGTGTGACGCCTCGTCGTACGTGTAGAAGCACGCGTAGATCGTCGGCAGGCCCTCGTCCATCGCCTGCAGGAGCGCGAATCGCGTGAGGTGATGCACGACCACCTCGTGATAGATGTCGGCGATCACGAACACGTCAGCGGTGCGCCGCCGCGAGAACCGCGCGCGCAGATACTCGGACGCGATCCGGAACAGCGCGAGCCCGCCGTGGCGGATCCAGAAGTAAAGAGTCACCGGGTTGAGCAGGAACGCCGCGATCACCCGCCCGCCTTCATCGGGCTGGTCCGGCCGGTGCCTCTCCTCGTATGGCGGACCGAACCTGTCGGTCGCGCCGGCGCGGTACAGGGCCGCGATGCACGCGCCACCCGCGGTCAGCGGCTGGCGTCCCGCGAAGTAGCGATCAGCGACGCGGTTGAACGTCGAGCCTGAGCCGAACACGACGAGCAGCCCCGCCTCCTTGTCCCACCAGCGGTATGAGGGGATCTCGGAGTTGTCGCCGTACAGGATTCCGGCCTGCGCGAAAGGGGTGGTCGAGGGGACGCCGCAGCGATACGGCTGCGCCTCATAGCCTTCTTTCTCGATCAGCGTCTTCACGAACGGCATGTGGCCGCCCTCTAACGCGGCGCCCAGGCGGCCGTGGCTGAGGCCGTCGAGATGGATCACCACCAGTCCTTTGCGGGGCGCCCTGTCGCTCACGGCCGTCAGGTTAGGCTTGATCTATGCCCACCGCTGAGCAGCTCAAGAGGGTGCCGCCCGCGGTGCGCCCGATCGTGGAAGCCGCGATCCATATCGTGAAGGCCACGGCTCCGGGTGCCGAAGAGATCCCGTACCGCATGGCGCAGCCGCGCTCGAAGTCGATGATGTGGAAGCTCGTCCGCTACGCGGTCGACGGAGAGCCTGTCGTGGGCGTAGGGACCTTCACTGGCCACTCGGCGATGTTCTTCTACCGCGGCCGCGAGCTCGACGACAGCAGCGGGCTGCTACAGGGCAGCGGCAAGGACACCAGGTTCGTCACCCTTCGCTCGCCCGCCGATGCGGAGAAGCCGGCGGTGAAGCGGCTGGTGCGCGCCGCCTTCAAGCTGGCCGCCAGCTAGCCAAGCCCGCCGACAAGCGACGTCCGGGTTAGCCGTATCCTTGTGCGCCTGTGTCCCGCGGCCGGCCCGTAACTTCCATCCATGGAGCCTCGTTCACGGGCTCGCACGTCCCGACCTGGGCGAACATGTCCGCAACCTGCACCCGTGAGCCGACCGCGCACGAAGCCCTGCTGGTCATGAAGGGATCGCCTGCTTATGTGCTCGCCGACGTCACCAACGCCGCCCACCCGCAGGTCATCTGCACCATCACGGGCAGCTCCGTGCCCCAGCTGGTGACCCAGCGGATGATCTCGTGGAGCGCCACCCAGACCCCCGGCCAGCCCGGCCCGAGCATGCTGCTGACCCTGGACCTGTTCGCCGGCACCACGCCGACGACCATCGCCAGCTGGCAGGGCGGCCTTTTCATCGACGGCCTTCACGCGTGGAGCCCCGACGAGAGCTCGATGGCCTACGTCAGCTCGGACGCAAGCGCGGTGAAGCTGCACCTGCTCAGCGGAGGCGGCGACCGCGTGATCGCGACCCTCGGCGCGGTGCCCGGTCGCGGCGTGAGCCTCACCGAGGACGACGCGTTCCTAGGTTTCTCGGCCGACGGCCAGTACTTTGCGCTCGTCCAGACCTTCAGCGGAAGCGGAGCGCAGCTGCAGGTTAGAAAGACGAAGGACGGAACGCTCGCCTACTCCCAGGCCAACGGAACTATGGCCTCGTGGTCGACCACCGGCAGCGACCTCTACTTCCGCGAGCCGAACAAGACCGAGGTCAAGGTCTGGGACCCGAAGAACGGCGTGAGTCAGCTTTTCGCCTTGGCGCAGGCCTGGATCAGGCCAAGCACCGACGCCGGCGACGACAACGTGGCGTACACCGTGCGCGACGCCTCGAGCGGTCTGCCGCACGTCTGGCTGTACGGCCATGGCGGCCGCGCCGGTGGGCAGCTGGGCAACGTGCGCTCGACTCCGGTTTTTCTCAACGCGACGACGCTCTTCATGATCGAGGAGACCGCCTGCTCCAACTGCGGCCCGGGCCTGGCGACCCAGCCCGACGGCAAGACGTTCACCTATGACCTCGGCACCCAGACCGAGACCGCCTCGACGATCGCGTCCGCGATCGGCGCCTGGCCGCGCATCGGGCAGACTTAGTTGGCCGTGGAGACTCCGGAGGCAGCCGGCGAACCGGCCGAGCAGCCATCGCTGGTGCCGTACTCGCCACCGGCTGAGTCGCCTCCGCCGTCGCCAACCTGGCAGCCGGCGCCGCCAAGGCGCAACCGGCTCTGGTACGCGGCGCTGCTGCTCGCGGTGATCGTCACGCTGGGCGGGCTTGGGCTGCTCTACCAGGACGACGTCAGCTGGCAGCGGCAGACCGCGGACCTTACCCGCCAGAACGCCAGCCTGCGCGACCAGCTGAGCATCACGCAGTCGGACTACAGAACGGCGCAGCAGACGATCCAGGACCTGAAGACGGAGGCGAAGCATCCGAACGTAGGCATCTGGAACGTGCAGCAGCACATCGACGGTCCCGACTTCTACCTCGCCGGCGGCGTGCCCGACACGTTCACCTATCACCTCCACGCGACCTCGAGCGGTCCGATGTCAGTGAGCATCCTGACGTTCGAGCAGTTCGCTGCGGCCGTGGACTGTGTGCATCAGGGCACGGGCAACACGAACTACTGCATGCATCACCAGCCCAAGATCGCGAACACCTGGCTCAACGTGAAGACGGTCGACTACGACTTCCACCTGGCCGAGGGCTGCGCGAACTACATGGTGGTATTCACCGCGGGCGGCCCCGTGACCGTGTCGCCGAACGTGAGCGTGACTTACAACCCAGCCCCAACCTTCACAGGCGACTGCTAGCGGTCAGGGTGAGGGCCGTCAGCACTTGAACGGCGCGACCGGCGCAGCCGCGATGTTGAGTGTGAACTCGCCACCGGCCGGAAAAACGGTCACGATCCTGCCGCCGTCGCCGGTCTGGGCAATCGACGGCTCGCCCGCGACTGCGCCGCCCACGGTGACCGATCCGTTCACGACCGACGGCACGACCACGACCGTGGCCGGATCGCCGAACTTGCCGTTAGCGCGCATCGTGAAGGAGCCGTTCGACGAGTCGTACCTGTACATGAGCTTCGGGTCGGACGAGGCTTCCGGGTAGACGCGCGCCAGCATCGTCGCGCGCTGCTGGCGGATGCAGCCGCTCGATGGCTGTGGCTTGGCGGTGCGGCAGTCGATTCCGTCGAACACCCCGTAGGGAGGGCTGTTTCCGCCGCCGCAGTTCTCCATCCACGTCCAGAACGCGAACCCCGTGAGGTGGATCTCCTGCTCGCGCAGTTGGCTAGCGAGCTCGATCGAATCCAGGCGGCCCGGTTCATTGCCGAACTCCGTCACGAAGAGTGCCGCGCCGATCGCGCGCGCCTCGCGCTCTCCCCAGTAGTAGCTCTGGTCGTAGCCGCCCCACGGATAGCCAGCCTTGTCCGGCGGCGCCTTCTGATCGATCAGGTGATCGATCGTGTACACGTGCGTGTAGGCGTGGATGCCGAGCACGAGGTTGGGATAGGAGCTGACCGGCAGGCCGAGGTGGGTGGGGAGGTCGGTCACCTCTCGCAGCAGGCCGGTGTCCAGGAACACGAGGTGGCGCACGTCGTGCACGCCGAGGTCGCGGTATCCGCACGGCGCGGGCATGAACACCCCCGTCGGGCACAGCAGGCCGTCGCGCGCGCCGGTGATGGCGTCGATCACTCGTCGGTAGAAGGGGAATAGGAGCAAGTCCTCGAAGCCGGGTGAGATGTTCCAGCCGGGAAAAGGCTCGTTGTAGATGCTGATGCCGGCGACCGTGCTGTCGTCCTTGAAGCGACTCATCACGTGCGCGATGGTGGCGATGTACTCGTCCTGGATGCCGGCGCGGTTGTACCAGAAGCTTGTCGTGGCCTCGAACACGGCGGGATTCACCTCACGCTGGCCCGCGTAAGACTCGGACGGCAGGCCGTCCGTGAACGTCGCCCAGCGCGGCGCACCCGTGTAGTAGCGCAGGCTGATCGCCGTCCCGAGCGGCAGCGGCGGTTGGGCGGATCGCCCTACGTACCGCGAGTAGGCGTTCTGGTGCATGTCGAGGATCACGTATATGCCGGCGTCGCGGGCCCAGCCCACGACCTGCGCCACGCGATCGAGGTACTGCTGGCTGAACTTTCCGCGCGCGGGCTCCAGCAGGCTCCAGGACATGGGCAGGCGCACCGAGTTGAAGCCGAGCGCCGCCATCCTCTTGATGTCGTCCTCGCACAGCGGCGGCGTGGCAATGGCTGACGAGTTAGCCGGGCACTTGCCGTTGTACGCCGCCGGATTGATGGGGTAGTAGGGCGGGGTGTCGGTGACCGAGTAGTCGGTGCCCGACCAGAAGTCGATGAGGCCCGCGGGGATCGCACCGTGCAGCAGCACCCTGCGGCCCTGCTGGTCGGCGATGAACGGTGTCATGTCCGGCGCGTGCTCGACGTGCAGCCACTCGAGGCCGCCCGGCGTGACGGGGAAGGCCGAGGGCATGATGGCGGGTGTCCGGTGGACGGAGATCGAAACGAGGATCGCGCCCGGGTACGTGAACGCAGCGATCACGACGACCACAACGATTGCTACGGCGCGGGCGATGGTGCGACGCATCAGGAGAGGAAGAGCCAGAAGACGACTCCGCCGAGGCCGAATGCACCGCCAACGATTCCAGCCGCGACGCCGAGCGCGGCCGACCACGTGCCGGTGACTTGCCCGCCGGACGACCGGATGCGCCGCAGCGAGCGGCTGCCCGACCAGATAGCGAAAGGCGCCAGCAGGCCAAAGGGCAAGGACAACGACCCGAGGACGAGGGCCAGCGTTGCTCCTCGGTCTCTCACATCCGCAGCATAAAATTCCCTCCCCCACTTTCGCGCAGGGGCAGGGTGAGGCCGTAAGTACCAACGTTAACGATGAAAGTTAGGCTCACCTATACTTCATAGTAGGCATGCCTAGATGATCGCCCTCGAGCGCCGCAGCGCATTCACCCGCTCCCAGGAGGACTATCTCAAGGCCCTCTACCTGCTGCGCGGCGACCAGCGGCCGGTGCCGACACGAGAGCTGGCGCAGCGGCTGGGCATCTCGTCCCCGTCGGTAAGCGAGATGGTCGCGCGGCTCACCGCACAGGGCCTGGTCGAGCACGACAGGTACCGCGGCCAGCAGCTCACCAAGGAAGGCAGGAAGGTCGCCCTCGAGCTCGTCCGCCACCACCGCCTGCTCGAGATGTTCCTGGTCGAGGTGCTGGGCTACACCTGGGACGAGGTCCACGACGAGGCCGAGCGACTCGAGCATGTGATCTCGGAGCGGATGGAGGCTCGAATCTTCGAACTGCTCGGCCGGCCGGAGCTGGACCCGCACGGGCACGCCATCCCGAGCCTCGCCGGCAAGGTGCGCCCGCTGAGCGACCGCGCGCTCAGCGACTGCAGGGCGGGGGAGAAGGTGCGCGTGCAGCGCGTGTCCGACGAAGACCCCGCACTCCTGCGCGAGCTCGAGCGCCGCGGCCTCGTGCCCGGCACGCGGATCGAGGTTCTACTCGTCAGCGAGTTCGAGTCGCCGATCGAGTGCCGCATCAAAGGCCGGCGCGTGAGCATCCCGCTCGGCCTTGCTCGCGGCGTTTACGTAGAGGCAGACATTGAACGTTCGCGCTGAAGCGCGCCGCCTGGTCGAGCAGCCGCTTCGCTGGGTTGCCATGGAGCCCGCGCCAACCGCCCTTCCGGGCGAGGAGCGCGTCCTCAAAGCCGCCGAGAGGGCGCTGAACGGCGAGACCCGCGGCCTGCGCGCCCTCCTCCCGTTTCTCGGTCCGGCCTTCGTGGCCGCGGTCGCGTACGTCGACCCGGGCAACTTCGCGACCAACATCGCCGGCGGCGCGCAGTACGGCTACATGCTGCTGTGGGTCGTGCTGGGGGCGAACCTCATGGCGATGCTGATTCAGTCGATGAGCGCGAAGCTCGGCATCGCGACCGGCATGAACCTGGCCGAGGTCTCGCGCATGCGCTTTCCGCGACCCGCGGTGTTCGGGCTCTGGATTCAGGCCGAGGTCATCGCGATGGCGACGGACCTCGCGGAGTTCATCGGCGCCGCGATCGGCATCCACCTGCTGTTCCCGGCCATCCCGCTTTTCGTGGCCGGGATCATCACCGCCTTCGCCGCCTTCGGGATCCTGTCCCTGCAGTCCCGCGGCTTCAGGGGTTTCGAGGCGGTCATCACCGCCGCACGTGATCTACCTGCACTCTGCGCTCACGCAGCGCCGCGTGGTCGGCGCAACCGCCAAGCAGAAGGAGAAGATCTTTCGATTCGAGCGCTGGGACGTGATCATCGCGATGGGCATCGCGGGCCTCATCAACATCGCGATGCTGACCGTCGCGGCGGCTGCTTTCCACGGCCGGACGATCGGACCGCTGCAGGGCCTCGACCAGGCGTTCAACGCGCTGGGCAGCACGCTCGACCACGGCGCGGACAAGGTGTTCGGCCTGGGCCTGCTGGCGTCTGGACTCTCCTCTTCATCGGTCGGCACGCTCGCGGGTCAGATCGTGATGCAGGGATTCATCCGCCGCCGCATCCCGCTGTTCCTGCGGCGAGCAATCACGATGGCGCCCGCGCTGGTCGTGATCGGCATCGGCCTCGATCCGTCGCGCGCACTGGTGCTGAGCCAGGTCCTGCTGTCGTTCGGGATCCCGTTCGCGCTGATCCCGCTGCTGCTCTTCTGCCGCGACAAGAAGCTGATGGGCACGCTCGTGAACCGCCCGGTCACGACGGCCATCGCCACCGCAGTGGTAACGGTGATCGTGTGCCTGAACGCCTTCCTGCTCTACCTACTGGTAAGCGGGCGGTAGAAGAGTTCCCCTCCCCACCATGTGGGGAGGTCAGGTGGGGACGCTAGCTCTTGCTATCACCCTTCAAAAGGTCGCGAGCCTTCTGGTACTCATCGGCTGAGATCTCGCCCGCGGCGAAGCGCCGCGCCAGGATGTCCAGCGGCGACTCGCGGGACGGCATCGCTGCCGGCGGTCCGTAAGGCGCCATCGAGGCGGTCTGCGGTGAAGGCCGCGTGACCGCCCACACAACGAGCGCGATCAGCCCGACGAAGACCAGCGGAACGACGAAGAAGAGCAGGGCGAACGCCGAATGGAACATCATCATCTCGATATGGTCAGGATACCCCTGGGCTGCCCCGCATGAAGCTCGGGGTGATGATCGGCTACTGGGGTTTCGGCATGACGGCCGCCGCCGGACTCGAGATCGCCCAGGCCGCGGAGCGGCTCGGCTACGACTCGCTGTGGACCGCCGAGGCATACGGTTCCGACGCCGCGACTCCGCTAGCCTGGCTGGCCGCCGGCACCTCGCGCATCAAGCTCGGTGCAGGCATCTTCCAGATCCCAGCGCGGAGCGCCGCCATGACCGCGATGACCGCAGCCACGATCGACAACCTCTCCAACGGCCGCCTCATCCTTGGCCTGGGCACCTCGGGGCCGCAGGTCTCGGAGGGGTTTCACGGCGTGCGGTTCGGCAAGCAGCTGCAGCGCACGCGCGAGTACATGGCGGTCGTGCGCCTGGCCCTGGAGCACCAGAAGGTGGAGTTCCACGGCGAGACGATCGACCTGCCGCTGCCCGACGGACCGGGCAAGGCGCTGAAGCTCAGCATCCGGCCGATCCAGCAGCGCATCCCGATCTACCTGGCCGCTATGGGCCCCAGGAACGTGGCGCTCGCCGGCGAGATAGCGGACGGCTGGCTGCCGGTGTTTTTCTCGCCCGAGCACACCTCGGCGCTGCGCGAGCCGCTGGAGGAGGGCGCACACCGTGCGGGCCGCAGCCTTGACGGCTTCCAGGTCTGCCCGACGGTCAACGTGATGATCACCGACGACATCGAGTCGGCACGCAACGCGATGCGGCCGATGCTCGCGCTGTACATCGGCGGCATGGGGTCGCGCGAGCAGAACTTCTACAACCGGCTGATCTCGTCATACGGCTTCGAGCGCGAGGCCCGCCAGGTCCAGGACCTCTATCTCGAAGGCCGCCGCGTCGAGGCGATGGAGGCGCTGCCGGACGAGATGATCGACAAGGTCAGCATCGCCGGCCCGCCCGCGAAGGCGAAAGAGAAGATCCGCGAGTTCCGCGACGCGGGCGTCGACACGCTGGTCGTGGCCGGCATGGCCGTCGACACCGCCGATCGCATCGAGCAGATGAGGCTCGTCGCGGAGCTGGCGCAGGAGGTCGAGTCCGCATCAACCACGAGGCCCTGAACCAGCCGCCCCCGCTCGTCGACTACAACCTCTTCGAAGCCGACCGGCCGCTGCGCGAGGCGATGGAGCGAGAGGGCGCCTCGTGGGCGCAGGACCTGGTCTCCGATCTCGGGCACCTGGCCGGGACCGAGGAGGCGATCCGCTGGGGGTTCCAGGCCAATGAGAATCCGCCGCAGCTGCACACGCACGACCGCTTCGGCAACCGCATCGATGAGGTGGAGTTCCATCCAGCCTGGCATCAGCTCATGCAGGTCGCGATCCGTCACGGCCTTCACGCGCTGCCGTGGCGCATGCCGCGGCCCGGCGCCCATGCGGCGCGCGCCGCTGCTTTCTACATCTGGTCGCAGGTCGAGGGCGGCCATGGCTGCCCTGTGTCGATGACGTACGCGGTCGTTCCGGCGCTGCGGAAGAATCCGCAGCTCGCCGAGCAGTGGGAGCCGCTCATCACGTCGCTCGAATACGACCCCGGCCTGCGCGTGCCGTCGATGAAACGAGGCGCGCTCTTCGGCATGGCGATGACAGAGCGCCAGGGTGGATCGGACGTGCGCGCCAACACGACGCGCGCCGTTCCGGCGGGCACTGAGGGCGAGTATCGGATCACAGGTCACAAATGGTTTGTCTCCGCGCCGATGTGCGACGCGTTCCTGGTGCTGGCACAGGCGCCTGGCGGCCTGTCGTGCTTCCTGCTTCCGCGCGTGCTGCCCGACGGAACGCGCAACGGCTTCCACATCCAGCGGCTGAAGGACAAGCTCGGCAACCGCTCGAACGCGTCGAGCGAGGTGGAGCTCGATGACGCGCTGGCGATGATGGTGGGCGAAGAGGGCAGAGGCGTGCGGACGATCATCGACATGGTCAACCACACCCGCCTCGACTGCGTGATCGGCTCGGCATCGCTGATGCGCCAGGCCGTTGCGCAGGCGACACATCACACCGCGCACCGCTCAGCCTTCGGCAAGCTGCTCAGCGAGCAGCCGCTGATGGTCAACGTGCTCGCGGACATCGCGGTCGAATCCGAGGCGACGACGATGCTGATGATGCGGCTCGCGCGCGCGTTCGACGGCGACGAACAGGACGCGCATTTTCGCCGACTCGCCACGGCGGTCGCCAAGTACTGGTGCTGCAAGCGCGCGATCGCGGTCGTGGCCGAAGCGCTCGAGTGCCACGGAGGCAACGGCTACGTCGAGGAGTCGATCCTGCCCCGCCTGTATCGGGAGGCGCCGCTGAACTCCATCTGGGAAGGATCGGGCAACGTCAACGCGCTCGACGTGCTGCGCGCAATGAGTCGCGAGCCCGAGACGCTAGAAGCCTTCATGGCCGAGCTCGAGAAGGCGAAAGGCGACCTGCGGCGGCTGGACGCGATCGTCGAGACGCTGAAGCGCGAGGTCTCAGACCCATCGGATGCGGAGGCGCGAGCCCGTCGTGTGGTGGAGCTGATGGCGATCGCGCTCCAGTGCTCATTGCTGTTGCGGCACGGCGACCCGGCAGTCGCGGAGGTCTTCTGCGCCTCGCGCCTAGGCGACGCCGGCCACCAGT
>VBFW01000110.1 GCA_005880525.1 Chloroflexota bacterium
GACGCCGTCGAGCCGGGCGTGGTTGTGGGCAAGTCAGCAGCCATGAACTGGGGCGGGCGGTGGATGGTGCGCGTGCTCACCGACGAGGGCTACGAGATCAGCAAGATCCTCATCACCGACCTCGACTCCGATTACCGCGTGCACCCGCAATACTTCGCGTGGATCAGCTGGCACCACTCGCGCGAGCCTCTGCGCGACTACACCATCTGGCAGCCGGTGCCGCTGTTCCACAACAACATCTGGCAGGTGCCGATGGCGGTGCGGGTCATGTCCGCGAGCACGTCGCAGTGGCAGATGTTCTTGCATTCGCAACCGCATCGCCTCGTCGCCTTCAGCAGCTACACGTGCAGCCTGGAGTTCGTGCATCGGATCGGCTACTGGGACAAGGACGTGATCCCGGAAGACTCGCGCTTTTACTGGAAGGCCTTCTTCACGTTCGGCAGGCGCTTCTCGGTCAAATCGGTGTACCTGCCGCTGTACGGCGACTCGCCGAAATCGCGCGACTACGCGTCAACTCATCAGTCCCAGTACAACCAGATCAAGCGGTGGGCGTGGGGCGTGACCGACGTGCCGTACGTGCTCGCGCGGCTGTTCAAGCATCCGGAGATTCCGTTCGGGTTGAGGATGCGGCGCTTCTCGAACCTGTTCCTGAATCACCTCAACTGGATCTTTCTGCCGATCCTGCTGATGTTTGGAAGCTCCGCGCCTATCTGGTTCAGCAAGGACTTCTCGCTCACCGACGTCGGTCAGCAGATCTGGTCGCTCTCAGGAATCCTCCTTTCGATCACGCTCTCGACCGTCGTCTTCTTCATGATCCTCGAGTTCCGCATGCTTCCGCCCAAGCCGGCGGAGTGGCCGCTGTGGCGGCGAGTCGCGGTGCACTTTCAGTACTTCGCTTACCCGGTGGTCGGACGTGTGCTGAGCGTGCTCCCGGCGCTGGAGGCGCACACGCGGCTGCTGCTGGGGCGCTACCTGGAGTACCGGGTTACCGAGAAAACCTAATCGCGGAGCCTCAATCCCGCGTTTGTATACAAACGCGGGAAAAAAGGCGCGTTGAACACGCCGTTGTATACAAATCGCGTGCGACGTTACGCGCCGCAGACCGGGCTGTTCACGAACCAGGGGACACAGAACTGCGGTCCCGCCAGGGCCCAGAGCTCCAGTAGCGCGATGATCACCAGCGCGCCGACGAAGATCGACCCGGTGATGATGTTGCGGCCGGGCACGGGCCACCTCTTCCAGCCCAACCGCTTGGCGACGCGCGGGCCGAGCATCGAGTCGAGGAACGGAAAGATGAGCAGCAGGATGATCACCACCGTCCCGATGCCGATCGAGAAGATGAACTCGTTGCCCAGCTTCAGGAACTGGAACAGGAACAGGAAGTACCAGTCAGGTCGCGGGATGGTGACCGCGCGGGGGTCGGCGGACGGCTCGAGCTGAAGATTCTTCTGCACATAGGCAGACAGCAGGCCGACCGCGACGAGCATGACGATCGCGATGATCGGGTAGGGCCAGAAATGGTCGGGGAAGAACGGGTGCGTGTCCTCATCCGGCATGTCGTCCGCCAGGTGGTGCCCTGCGTCGCCCATGAGGATGGGGAAGAGGGCCAGTCCGACCACGACGGGGTAGAGGATGTGGTCAGGCCCTCTGCAATGCCGTGGGCGCGAATGAAGCGGAAATGCACGTACATGAAAAGCACGATCAGCGCCGGCAGCACGAAGACGTGAAGCGTGAAGAACCTCTGCAGTGTGGGCGGACCCACCACCGGGCCGCCCTGAAGCAGTTCCTTGATCAACGTGGCCACTGGAGCGATCGGAACGCCGGCCGTGATCTTGATCGTGACCTCGGTCGCGAAGTACGCCTTGGTGTCCCACGGCAGCAGGTAGCCGGTCAGGGCGAGCGCCAGGATGAGGAAAAGCATCGTCACGCCGACGATCCAGTTCAGCTCCCGCGGCGCGCGGTAGGCGCCGGTCCAGTAGACCCGCGCCATGTGTAGCAGCACCATGATGATCAGCAGGTTCGCTCCCCAGAAGTGGACGCCGCGGATCAGCCATCCGAGGTACACGCTGTTCTGGATGAAGTTGACGCTGGTGTAGGCCGGCGCCGGATTGCCGCTGGCGTCGGGCACGTAGTAGAGCGCCAGCAGGATCCCGGTCAGCAGCTGGAACACGATGAGGATGAACACCATCCCGCCGAAGCAGTAATAGAAGGCGTTGGCGAAGTTCGGTACGCGCTGATAGAGCGCCTCGTCGACCGCCTTCGTGAACGGATATCGCTCGTCCAGCCAGTTGACGACCGCCACCTGGATCTCGCGCGGGTGAGGAATGGCCATTGCTTAAAACCCCAGCACGATGCCTTCGATGTCGATTGTGCTCGGATCCGAGTTGTCCTGCTCCCATGTCAGGTTGGACAGAGGAGCGCTCGCGGGTCCGTGCCGCACGGTGCCGTCGAGGTGGAACCGCGAGCCGTGGCACGGGCAGTCGAAGGTCTTGTCGGTCTCGTTGAGCGCGATCGAGCAGCCAAGGTGCGAGCAGTTGATGGCGAGCACGTGCACCTTGCCCTGCTCATCCTTGACCGCGAAGCCGCCAAAAGCGAGGTCGCCCGCGGCGTTGTCGCCGCCACCGTCGGCCATGATGAAGGCCGAGTTCGGGTTCTTCGGAGCGTCGAACTTGACCGCGTCACCGTTCGCGAGCTGGTTGATCGACTTCGTGAGCTGGATCTTGACCTTGCCCTTCTTCTGGCCTTTCGGCGGGGCGGGCCAGAGGTACGGCACGATCGGCAGGCCGCCCGCGACCACTGTGGCGGTCAGCAAGCTTGCCATCCACCAACCCAAGAAGGTTCGCCTCGTGAACCTCCCCGTACTGGTGGATTCCATTGCCATCCGGATCGAATTTTAGCTGGCCGCGTTATCTGGGCGAGGGAGGTAGGCCAACCGCCCGGCGCGCCTCGGCCAGCGTCTCGCGCGCCACCACGCGCGCCCTCTCGCTCCCCTCGTCGAGGATGCGGTCGACCAGCTCGGGGCTCAGGCTCGCGCGCTTCTCCCGAAAAGGCTGGAAGGTCTCGATCATCCGGTCGGCGAGCAGCTTCTTCTTGTCGTGGCAGCCGATCTGCGCCTTGCGGCACAGGTCCCAGTAGTGCTCCCAGTCGTCGAAGAAGAACTTGTAGAACGCGCACACGTTGCACGTGCGCGGGTGACCCGGCTGCGACTTGTAAACGCGTTTCGTGTCGGTGACCATGCTGAGGACCTGCTTGCGCAGCACGTCCGGCTCGTCCGTCACGCCGACGATGTTGCCGACGGTCTTCGACATTCGCTGCTTGCCGTCGGTGCCGTTGATGACGGGCCACTCCGTCAGCAACGCCCGCGGCTCCGGAAAGACCGGGGTGTACGTCCGATTGAACCTCCGAACCACCTCGCGGATCAGCTCCAGGTGCGCGAGCTGGTCCTTGCCGACCGGCACCCCTTCTCCCTTGACGATGACGATGTCCGCGCCCTGCAGGATCGGGTACGAGAGCAGGCCGACGTTCACGTTGTCAGGGTGGAGCTTGGCCTTCTCCTTGAAGGCAGGCGTCCGCATCACCCAGCTGAGGGGCGTGACCATTGACAGCAGAAGGCTGAGCTCGGCAACCTCGGGCACCTTCGACTGCTGGTACAGCACGCTGCGTGACGGGTCGATGCCGACGGCGAGCAGGTCGGACGTGACGTCGAAGACCTTGTCCTCGACTTTGTGTCCGTCCGGTTCAGTCGTCAGGGCGTGGTAGTCGGCGATGAAGTAGTAGCAGTCGTAGTCGTCCTGCAGCGTCACCCAGTTCCTGGCCGCGCCGAGGTAGTTGCCCAGGTGAAAGCGCCCAGTCGGCCGTATCCCGCTGAGGATCCTCATGCGTTCTGGCATCGATGGTCCACGAGTCTAGTGTCTAGCGGAATACGATTCAGCGAGTTGTCAGACTCGAACGTCGCCGCAGGGCTCGGCTCGAGAGCCCTCCGCAACACCGTCGTCGTGCTCTCGGCGAAGGTCATCGCGCGTCTCATCGCGCTGGTCACTGTGATCGCCGCCTCCAAGCACCTTGGCGCCGCGAACTACGGAACCTTCACCACCCTCATCAACTACACCGCGATCGTCAGCGTCATGCTCGACCTCGGGTTCAACGTCCTGTTCGTGCGCGAGGGGGCGCGGCACCCGACCGAGATCCAGCGCTACCTCCGCAATGTCATGTCGCTGCGTGCGTTGACGTCGGTCGCGAGCCTGGTCGTGCTCGCGATCCTTATCAATGTCGCAGGCCTGGGCTTTCTGCTGGCGCCGGGTTTCGCATTGATGGTCCTGACCTCTTACGCCTCGCTGCTCCGCAACAGCCTCTACGCGGTGCAGCGGCTCGGCTACGAGGCCATCGCGGTCGTGCTCGAAAGCGCGCTGCTGCTCGGCCTCGTCATCTACGGCATCAAGACCAATCGCGACGTCACCTACTTCGTCTGGGCCTACGCGGCTCAGTACGCGTTCAGCTGTGTCTACTTCTCGATCGTCATCGCCAGCCAGCGCATCGCGGTGATCGGCTGGCGCTTCGAGCGGACGCTGCTGCGCACGTGGTTCTGGCAGGGCCTGCCGTTCGCCTTGACCTTCATCCTCACGATCCTCTACTTCCGCATCGACCAGCCGATCGTGTACGCGCTGCGCTCACACGCGGAAGCCGGCTGGTACGGCCTCGCCTACAAGCCGTTCGAGGCACTGCTCTTCGTGCCGATGACGCTGCTGTCGGTCGTCTTTCCCGCGCTGTCCATCTATCACCGCGACCGCCCGGCGCAGATGGTCGACGCGGTCGGCAAGTTCTTCAAAGCGCTGTTCGTGATCGGGTGGCCGATGTCCGTCGGCATCTTCGTGCTCGCCCACCCGCTCACGCATTCTCTGCAGCTGTACGACCAGTCGGAGCCGGCGCTGCGCATCCTCGCGCTCGGCCTCGCGATCGGGTTCGCCAACAATGCGTTCATCGGCGCGCTCAGCGCGTCGGACCACCAGTCCTCCTTTACATGGGCGGCGGGCTGGAGCTTGCTCGCCAACGTGGCGCTGAACCTCGCCCTCATCCCCACGTTCGGCTACATCGGAGCGAGCTGGGCGACCGTGGCCACCGAGATCGTTCTCGGGGGCGTCGCCTGGTACCTCACCGCGCGCCACATCGGCAGGGTTCCGGTCTTCTCTTCGACCTGGCGGGCGCTGATCGCCGGCCTGGTGATGGGCGTGGCGGTCTACCCGATGAGTAACCTCGGTGGGGTGATGATCCTGATCCCGATCGCGGCGGGCGTGGTCGTTTACGCCGTCGCGTGTGTGCTCCTGCGAGTCGCCAGCAAGGACGAGATCGCGTTCGCGCGCCGCGCGCTTCTCATGGCGCGATGAGCAGCTCGCAGTTCTTCCTCAAGCCGCGCGGCGCCGCCAAGGCGGTGCCGTGGGAGGAGATCGCGGTCGACGCGCCGGAGGTAGGGCCGCTCACACCGCTCGACCAGGCGCAGTTTGTCGCCCTCGACGTGGAGACCACCGGCAACTCGCCTTTCCTGGTCCTCGAGCTCGGCGCGGAGCGCTTCACCCTCGACCAAACGCTCTCGTTCTTCGACACGCTCGTCGACTGCCGCGCGCCCATCAACCCGTACGCGCGCCGGCGCCATCAGATCGACCGCTCGATGCTCATCGGCGCGCCGGGCTTCAAGGACGCGAGACGGGCATTCCTGCGCTTCGCCCAGGGTGCGGTGCTGGTCGAGCACAGCCACGACGCCTTCGACACATGGCTCGTCGGTCGCGGCCTGGAGAGCCCGCTCGAGCATCCGATCATCGACACCACAGCGCTGGCTCGGCTCGTGATGGAGATTCCGAAAGGCCAGGTGCCTGGCCTGCAGCGTCTGGTGACCGACCTCGGCCTCGACATCACGCCGGCGCACGCGGCGCTCGACGACGCGCGGGCCACGGCGATGGTCTTCCGTGCGCTCGCGCAACGGGCGATGGAGCAGCTGGGCCTGACGACGGTCGGCGACGTGCTGACTCTGGTGCCGCGCCCCGTCGTCGACCGGACGCCTAATCGAAAAGCGTCAGCTGCAGATCGGGCTCGGGGTGCTCCAGCCCGGACAGGCCAACCCCGATCAGCCGCACCGGCCGCGCCTCGACGTGCGACTTCTCCAGCGCAGAGCGCGCGGCCCGGAAGATCGCGTCGACGTCGTCGGTCGGGCTCGTCCGGCTCACCTGGCGGCTCACCAGCCTGAAGTCAGGGAGCTTCAGCTTCAC
>VBFW01000111.1 GCA_005880525.1 Chloroflexota bacterium
TGCTGAGCGGCTGGCCGGCTGGAAACCACTCGCGCTTGCGATAGATCGCCAGGTCGTGGACCGTGATCACGGTCGGGCAGCCGATCCGGCGCAGCGGCAGCACGCCGGCAGGACTGAAGAAGGCGTTGGGCCTGAGCGCCCGGATCCGACCGGGCCACTGGAGATGGCGGCCGATGAAGCGCGCGGACGGCAGCGGACGGTGCGCGATAGCGGGCGAGCCGTTGGGCGCATCCGCGCCCTGGGGAACGAACACCGTCATGCGGCAGTCGGGCCTCGCCACCGCCATCGCGTGCAGCACCTCTCGCGTGTAAACGCCGACGCCCGCCCTCGGTCGCGCGAGCCCGTAACCGTCGACCGCAAGGTGTAGTCCGGTTATGACAAATAAGCCTCGATCTTCTTAAAAAGCACAGCCCGTGCTACTGCCCCGGACCTCCATCATTGACCTCCCCACCGAGTGGGGAGGTCGTGCGCCGCAGCAAGCGGCGCCGGGTGGATCCCAATGTTCTTAGAAAGCACAGCCCGTGCTACTGCCCGGGACGTCCATCATTGACCTCCCCACAGAGTGGGGAGGTCGTGCGCCGCTGCGCGGCGCCGGGTGGGGCGTGAAGTGCACACGATTACTCATAGGAGCCACTTCCACGACTGGGATCGGCTTCGACCGTCATGCTTTCGATGCGTGCGCCGACAGAACTGAGCTTGCCCGTCATATCCTCGTAGCCCCGAGCCACGTGCCACGCGTTGTGGAGCACGCTCTCGCCTTCCGCGCACAACGCGGCGATGACCAGCGCAGCGCCTGAGCGGATGTCCGGCACCGCGAGCTCTGTGGCTTGCAGCGGGCATGGACCATGGACGAACGCGTGCAGCCTCCCCTCGACGCTGATGCTCGCGCCCATCTTCGCCAGCTGGTTCACATGCTGGAAGCGGTTCTCGTGCACGTACTCGGAGATGACGGTCTCACCGTCGGCCTGCGTCATCAGCGCCATGAACTGCGCCTGAAGGTCGGTCGGGAATCCGGGATATGGCCACGTCGACATGTCGGTCGGCAGGATCTTCGAGCCCTGGCGCCGCCCGACGCGAAACCACCCATCACCCACCTCGACGCGCGCGCCTGCCTGCTCGAGCTTGAGCAGGACGATGTTGAGGTCCTCGGGTCGGCTGCACTCGAGGCGTAGCTCACCGCCCGCGGCCACCGCGGCGATCGCGTACGTGCCGGCCTCGAGGTAGTCCGGCACCACTGTGTGGTCGGCGCCGCCGAGCTCAGGCACGCCGTCGACCACGAGCCGCTCCGTCCCGATGCCCTCGATGCGGGCGCCCATCTTTCCGAGCAGCCGGCAGAGGTCCTGCACGTGCGGCTCGCGGGCCGCGTTGAAGATCTCGGTCCGGCCTTCGGCGCGCACGGCCGCCAGCAGGATGTTCTCGGTGCCGGTGACCGTGGGCAGGTCGAAGACGATGCGGGCGCCGCGCAGGCGATCGGCATGCGCGACCAGCTCGGTGGCCGACTCGGTGATCGTCGCGCCCATCTGGCGGAGCCCGCGAAGGTGCTGCTCGACGCGGCGGGCGCCGATGTCGTCGCCGCCCGGACGCGGCAGTCGCGCGCTGCCGAAGCGTCCGAGCAACGCCCCCAAAAGCAGGATGGTCGCGCGCATCCGCTTGCCCAGGTCGTCAGGCACGCGCGGTGCGGACGCGCCGCGGGCGTCGATCGTGATCGCGCCCTCGCCGTTGCACTTCGCGCCAATGCTCTCGAGGACCTGCGCCATCACGTGCGTGTCGGTGACGCGCGGCACGTTCTTCAGGTGCACGGGCTCCTCGGTCAGAAGAGCGGCCGCCATCTCGGGCAGGGCCGCGTTCTTGGAACCGCTGACGCATAGATCCCCGGCGAGCGATGCCCCGCCCGTGATCTTCAGAACGAGGTCGAGGTCCTTACCCGCGGCGTGTTCGCGCGAGCCGCAGGCGCGCCTCCGCGATGGCCAGCGCCTGGTTGAACTCGACCTCCTCCGAGGTGGTCAGCGTGCCGGCGAGCCGCTCCTGGGCGCGCTTGCGCGCCGCCTCGGCCTGCTCGATCGAGATCTCTTCGGCGTGCTCGGCCACGTCGGCCAGCACGGTGACGCGGTCGGGCAGCACCTCGAGGAACCCGCCGCCGACGAAGAGGAGCTGCTCCTCGGTGCCCTGGACGATCTTCAGTGCGCCGGGCTTGAGGATCGTCATGAGGGCGGCGTGGCGCGGCAGCACGCCGAGCTCGCCGTCGGCGCCGTTGGCGACGATGAAGTCCACATCGCCCTCGAACAGGCTGCGCTCGACGCTGACCACCCGGAGGGGTACTGGCATCTAGCCCGAGCTCCCAAAGCCGCTTTTGTGCACAAAATCATGGAATCGCGCCCGAATAACCCGCTTTTGTGCACAAAACTCGGAATGGCTCATTGCTGCTTCTTCTTCATCGCGTCGGCTTGCGCGCGGGCGTCCTCGATGGTGCCGACCATGTAGAACGCCTGCTCCGGAAGATCGTCGTGCTTGCCCTCGAGGATCTCTTTGAAACCGCGCACGGTGTCCGCGATCGACACCAGCTTGCCCTCGCGACCCGTGAAGCGCTGGGCGACGTTGAAAGGCTGGGACAGGAACCGCTGGACCTTGCGCGCCCGCGACACGGTGAGCTTGTCGTCCTCGGACAGCTCCTCCATGCCGAGGATCGCGATGATGTCCTGCAGATCCTTGTAGCGCTGCAGCATCTTCTTCACGCCCTGCGCCGCGTCGTAGTGGTCCTGGCCGACGATGGACGGCTCGACGAACCGGCTCGACGACCCGAGCGGGTCGACCGCCGGGTAGATGCCGATCTCCACGAGCGACCGCTCGAGACGGAGCGTTGCGCCGAGGTGCGCGAATACGGTCTGGATGGCGGGGTCGGTGTAGTCGTCGGCCGGCACGTACACGGCCTGCACCGACGTGATCGAGCCCTTGCTGGTGGACGTGATGCGCTCTTCCAGCTCGCCCATCTCGGTGGCCAGCGTCGGCTGGTAGCCCACGGCCGATGGCATGCGGCCGAGCAGCGCCGAAACCTCCGAGCCCGCGAGCAGGTACCGGAAGATGTTGTCGACGAAGAGCAGCGTGTCCGCGCCCTCTTCGTCGCGAAAGTACTCCGCCATCGTCAGACCCGTGAGGGCGACGCGAGCCCGCGCGCCGGGCGGCTCGTTCATCTGGCCGAACACGAGCGCCGTCTGCGGCAGCACGCCCGCGTCCTCCATCTCCTTGTACATGTCGTTGCCTTCGCGAGTCCTCTCGCCCACCCCGGCAAACACGGAGCGCCCCTTGTGGTGGTAGGCGATGTTGCGGATGAGCTCCTGCACGATCACCGTCTTGCCAGTGCCCGCTCCGCCAAACAGGCCGATCTTCGAGCCCTTGGCGAACGTGCAGATGAGGTCGACGACCTTGATGCCGGTCTCCAGGATCTCGACCTTCGCCTGCTGCTCGGACACCGGCGGCGCCGGACGGTGGATGGGCCAGCGTGTGATGCCTTCGGGCGCGGGCTCGTCGTCAATGGGCGCGCCGATCACGTTGAACATGCGTCCGAGCGTCTCGACGCCGACTGGCACAGAGATGGGCGCGCCGGTCGCGACCACCTTGTCGCCGCGCCGGAAACCGTCTGTGGCGTCCATGGCGATGCAGCGCACGACGTTGTCGCCGATGGCGCCCTCGACCTCGAGCACGACGACTCGCCCGCTCTGGGTACTGACCTCGAGAGCCTCGAAGAGCTCGGGCTGATCGCCGGGAGGGAACTCGACATCCACAACTGCGCCAATGACCTGGCTGACCTTGCCGTCACGAGTCTTGCTCTTCGTTGGCGCCATCGATTCCCCCTTGGTTACCTCTCAGCGGCGCGCATGGCCTCGGCGCCGCTCACGATTTCCATCAGCTCCGTGGTGATGCCGGCCTGGCGGACCTTGTTCGCGTAGAGCGTCAGCGCGTCGATCAGGTCGCCCGCGGCGTTGGTCGCGTTCTGCATCGCGATCATCTTGGCCGAGTACTCGCTGGCCTTGTTCTCCAGCACGGCCTGGAAGATCTGCGTCTCCACATAGCGGGGAAGCAGGCCGTCCAGGACGGACTCGGGGTCGGGCTCGTAGATGTAGTCGGCGCGCGGCCCCGATTGCTCCGCATCGCCCGCGCGCTTCGGAATCTCGGCCGGGATGAGCGTCTGCACCGTCGGGTCCTGACGCATGGTCGAGATCCACTTCGAGTAGCAGAGGATGACCGCGTCGGTGTTGCCCTTCGTGTACTCCTCCAGCGCGACCGTGATGGCGGGGAGGATCTGGGCCATCGTCGGCCGGTCGGCCACGCCGCTCACCTCGGCGATCACCTGGCGGCGGTAGCGCAGGAGGAAGTCGCGGCCCTTGCGGCCGACCGTGACGTAGCGCTGGCCCTCCGCGTAGTGCTCGTTCATGAAGCGCGTCGCCGCGCGGATGTTGTTGACGTTGATGGCGCCGCACAGGCCCTTGTCGGTGGTGATCAACACCATCACCGCGCGCTTGCCCTCACGGCGGATCAGGAACGGGTGCCGGTACTCTGTCGCGCGCTCGGTGGTCGTCTGCAGTACCTCGACCATCTTCTCGGCGTAGGGCCGGGCCGCCTGCACTGCCTGCTGCGCGCGCC